>JBMTBF010000016.1:0-14948 GCA_049429585.1 Terrimicrobiaceae bacterium
AGAGCGGGTCGTCGGGAATGTGCATCTTCCGGTATTTGCCGAGAAACGATCCGTCGGAATCGATGATTGCGGCGGTATTGTGATAAAGGCCCGGCGCGCGGCGCTCGAACATCGAGGCGACGAGCACCACGCCGCATTCCTTCGCGACCGCCTGCATCCTTTCCGTCGTCGGCCCTGGGATAGGCTCGGCGAGCTCGAAGTATTTGTGGTCCTCGATCTGGCAAAAATACACCGAGGCGAAAAGCTCCTGAAGGCAGACAATGTTCGCCCCGCGGGCGGCCGCATCGCGGATTCCCCGAATGGCCGCATCGATGTTGGCTGGCACATCGGACGAGCACGCGTTTTGGACAAGGCCGAT
This sequence comes from Terrimicrobiaceae bacterium, assembly GCA_049429585.1. GTDB lineage: Bacteria > Verrucomicrobiota > Verrucomicrobiia > Chthoniobacterales > Terrimicrobiaceae > UBA967. The sequence continues at coordinate 359 of JBMTBF010000016.1, forward strand.
TTTCACTTTGGTTGGCTGCATGCGGGCATTGGTATTTTTTTCCACCCCTCCGGTAAAACGAAAACTCGCATCATTCAGTTACGAATGGCGTCAAGCCCGATGTTGTTGTTGCAGGGAAAACAAAAATCGGGAACATCCCGTACATGCCGAAAGCCTTTCCGCTTCGGCCTCGAACCGCATCGGAAACCTCCCGCTCGTATGCGATCGTGGCCAGCCAATTCAACGACACCTATGTCCAACCGCTCGTGGACCACGCATCGCGCGAACTCGCCGAGCTCGAACCCGGCGCGAAGATCGAGGTCTTCCGCACACCGGGATCCTTCGAGATTCCCTTGTTTGTGAAGGCGGCGGCGGATTTGAAACGCTTTCACGCCATCCTCGCGCTCGGCGTCGTTTTTCAGGGAGAAACCGGACACGCCGCCTTGATCGCGGAGTCCGTCACCAAGGCCCTGCTCGACATTTCGCTCGCCCACCGCGTGCCGGTGATCCACGAAGTGTTGTTTTTGAAAAACGGGGAGCAAGCGCGTGAACGATGCTTGGAAGCCGAACACAACCGTGGCGTCGAAGCCGCCCGCGCCGCCGTTCAAGCCGCGCGCAACCTGCCGGAGATCGCCTGACCTTGGGAGTGCGACGCGATGCCCGCGAAGCGGCGGTGCAATATCTCTACCAACGAGAGGTCCATGGTGACGAGTCCGACTCGAACCTCGACGAGTTCTACCAGATGCGCGGCCTGAGCCCGAGTGGACGGAAGTTCTGCGACCATCTCCTGCAAGGTTGGATGGGCCACAGGTCGGAAATCGACGAGGCGATCCGATCACATTCCAGAAATTTCGAATTCCACCGCCTTTCGGCCGTGGACCGCAATGTCCTCCGAATCGCCTGCCACGAAATCCTCCATTGTCCCGACACGCCCCCCGCTGTCGCGATCAACGAGGCCATCGAAATCGCCAAAAAATACAGCACTGCCGACTCGGGAAAGTTCGTCAACGGCGTGCTCGACAGCATCCGCAAGGACAAGGGAACCAAGCCCGCCTGACCGATGGCCGAGGGATTCCTGAAAAGTTTTCTCAACAGGTTCACCGGCACACCGGTCGACTGGGAGGAACTGGAGGAAACGCTGATCCGTGCGGACCTCGGCGTTCCAATGACCCAAAAAATCCTCGAGTCGCTCCATGCTCGGGGTGGCGCTGTAAGGGCTGAAACCGTTCTCGATGTGACCCGCGAGGAAATCCTGAAAATACTCCCGCCGCCTGAACCGCCCCTGTTTCCGCTCCCCTCGAAGCCCAAGGTCGTCCTGATGGTCGGCGTGAACGGCACCGGCAAGACCACCTCCTCCGCGAAGCTCGCTTACTGGCTCAAGAACCAAGGACGCACCTGCCTTCTCGTCGCCGCCGACACCTTCCGCGCCGCCGCGATCGAGCAACTCTGCCGCTGGGGTGAAAAGCTCGGCCTCGAAGTCATGAAAAGCCAATACCAGGGCGACTCTGCCGCGCTTTGCTACGACGCCTGGGACAGCGCGAACCGCCGGAACATCGAATTTCTTCTGTGCGATACCGCCGGCCGACTCCACACCAAGAGCAACCTCATGCAGGAACTCGCAAAGGTCGTCCGCACCCTCGGCAAGCACGACCCCGAAGCGCCCCATGAAAAGTGGATCGTACTGGACGCCACCACTGGTTCGAACGCGCTCGTGCAGGCTCGGGAGTTCCACAATTCCATCGGCCTCACCGGCGTGATTCTCACCAAACTCGACGGCAGCGGCAAGGGAGGCATCGCCGTAGCCATCCAACACGAACTCGGCCTCTCCACGAAATTCATCGGCACCGGCGAAAAGGAAGCCGACTTCGCGCCGTTCAACCGCAACGAATTCGTCGCACGCCTGCTTTCTTAGCAGGCCTGATTCCCCGCCCTAGCCGGGAAGGATCCGGATTTTCGATTGGCGCTACCTCTTCTTGCCGCCTAGTGTTTTTGGCGAGACAGCATGAAATCCAAGGATGTTGACCCCAGAATCAAGGCTCTGACCGGCGAGGTCGCCGAGGGAAAAACCGCCCGCCATATTGAAGACATGATCAACACCGCGCTCGGTTTCGGGCGCGACAGGGCTTCCATCGCGGAAGTGAAACTCATGAGCCGCGCCCTCCGCGAAATGCGCAACGCGGCGAGAGTTTTCGCCCGCTACAACCGTGTGAGAAAAGTTGCGGTCTTCGGCAGCGCCCGCACCAAACCCGATCAGGACGAATTCCAACAAGCGGTCGCCTTCGGCGAAAAAATCGTCGAACACGGATACATGCTCATCACCGGCGGGGGCGATGGAATCATGGGTGCGGCGCAAAAAGGCGCAGGCGCGGAAAAGAGCTTTGGACTCAACATCCGCCTCCCCTTCGAGCAGGCGGCAAACGAGACGATCCACGGCGATCCGAAGCTCATCAACTTCAATTATTTTTTCACCCGCAAATTGAATTTCGCGAAGGAAACCCACGCGTTCGCCTTGTTTCCGGGTGGCTTCGGAACGCACGACGAGGGGTTTGAAATCCTCACACTCATGCAGACCGGCAAGATGCCGATCGTTCCGATTGTGATGATTGACCGGCAGAACGGCCACTACTGGGAAACCTGGCGCCGGTTCATCACGAATGATCTTTTGCACAAAGGACTGGTTTCCGATTCGGACTTCCACCTTATCCACATCACCTACGATGTGGACGATGCCGTGCGTCACATCAACGCATTCTACAAGAATTTCCACTCCTACCGCTGGGTGCGCGAGAAAATGGTGATCCGGATCCACCACCCGCTTACCGATGAGTCGCTCCAAGCCTTGAACGACCGTTTCGACGGAATGCTGGCCGCCGACCGGATCGAGCAAACCGGCGCACTCGAAGAGGAAATCGACGACTCACATTTGCACCACATGCCTCGAATCGTCCTGACTCCGCACAAGCGGGACTTCGGAAAAATCCGGTTGCTGCTGAACGCGATCAACGAGCTTCCGGCGCGGGAGTAGTCGCTTCGACCGGTGAATCGACCGCAGGCACGGTTTCGGAACTAGGCGTTGGCGTGGGCTCCGGTGTTGGCGTGGGAGTTGGCCACGGCGGAACCAGGTTCGGCCAAGAGTGGAGAGTCACCCCCAGACCACCGAGTTCATCGATGAGGGTTTGGCATTTCGCCCGCCATTTTTCCATATCCGGCGGCGTGTTTTCGTGTTCGGCGGAGCCCGGAAACACGACATAGGCAACCTTGAGATCGCTTATCGGGCGACTGAGATTCGAGGAGCTCCCATTGAGCTCGCGGCAGAGGAGGAGGGACGCCTCGCCGGCTTTGTGCGAAGGGCCGGAGTCGCCAAGAATCGCCGGGAAAGCACGGCCCTCGTGGATCACCACGGCATAGTCGCCCACCTTCGGAACAAATGGCCCGGAGTGGTCGCGCATGATGAAACCAGGCAGGACGATGAAGGGGTCCACCGAGGAAACGAGGAAACTCCACTTTTTGAGATCGTGGATGCGCCGTTTGGCGAGATCGATGCCCTCCTTGATTTCCTGAACTCGGGCGGGTTTGAGACCGGGCTTGGCGAGCTCAGCCTGGAAATCGACGAGTTTTTTCTCCTCGATCGGGAGGCAGGGATTCACGCGCTCGGTTTGCTTCGGCCAGCGATAACTCGTTTGCGGGAGAAAAAACATCGACGAGGTGTCCACCACGACATTCCGGTCGCCATCGGAGCCATCGGTGTTCACATCCATGTCGGCCAGCACAAGCAGGGCACGGCGTGAGGTCGCGGGGTTCCGGAGTTCGAGCATCGTCTCGCAATCGTAAAAATTGTGACGTGAGAGGATGGCATCAAGGTTCGCCTGCTTGCGCCGCACATCGCGCACTTTGAGGTCGTAGAATTTTTCGAAAAACGGGGAGACGCTTGCGTTTCCGAGAAGGGCCGGCAGGGTCGGAAGCACGGTCGCCAATTCCGGCTTATTGGAAAGAATGTCTTCGAGCGTCGCGGCCGGACGGGGCAAACGCAGGCGCAGGGTGACCTCGACCTTGTAGGCGTTGTTTTCCTTCCGGTCGGCGGAGGCGAGATCCGAACTGGACTCGGTGACAACAGCAGATTCAAGCGCGATGCCATTGAAGAGCGTTGCAGTCGGAAGCGGCTTGCGAACCAGCGCGGGAATCGGCGTTGGGGTGGGAATGGGAGTCGGCGTTGGCGCGGGTGTTGGTGGCGGAGGGGGAGGTGGAGGCTTCGGGCAGGCGGTCAGAAGGAGGGCAGCTGAAGTCAAAAACAGAACCGCTCGTGTAACCTCCCAGCTAGTCATGTCAGATCAGGTGTGGGCGATAAATGCCGAATAAACATCCGGCGGGATATCGAGCATCTTGTAGTCCGATGATGAGACAAACAGCAGGCTCTGCTTTCCCTTGCCGAGCATTTGGCCGAGCGAGTCGTAGATTTCGTGTTCCAGAGTTGCAAATTTGCGGTTGTAGCCGGCCACGCGGATTTTGACCTGGACGGTTTCGAACTCGCGGGTTTCGCGGATGAACTTGTGCTCGAACGAGCGCGTGAGGATGTAGAAAGGCGTGTTCTGAAGATTGAACTTGGGCATCACACGGTTGAAGAACAACTCGCGGGCCTTGCCGACCCACATCGCATACATGCCGAAATAGACATTCCCGACCGAATTGGTGTCGGCGTAGGTGGCGACGAGCGTGTGGACGAACCATTTCCCCTCAAAATGTCCGGAGAGGCTGTGCTGGATCGCGCTGGGATCGAGCATCGTCACTGGACTCGCAACGCTCACGGCGCTTTCGGGGGCGGTCGCCAGCGAACTCGCAGCCGGGGCTTCCAACTCCGCTGTGTCGGTGGCGAAATCCTCGGTGGAACTGGGCTTGATGAGTAGCCAGATCACATAGCCAAGAGGCAGAAGCGACCCGACGATTTGCATCTCCGGCGAGCGAAGGAAATATCCGAACGAAAAGATCAGCACGGCGATGCTTCCGATGCAGAACATTTTCACCTGCGGAATGGCATTCGCGGGGCTCACGATGAAACACCGCGCGATGGCCAAAATCGAATACCCGACGAAAAAGGTCGCGTAGAAGATCATGAAAAATTCCAACTCGAATTTCAGCAACACGCCGACCAGCGCCACGATGCCGGCCAGCAGGTAGGCGGGGATCGGGGAGGTCAGGAGCTTGGTTGGAATGAGCGAGAAAATCGGGTGGTTGCTCGTGCTGGCGTTTGAGGTGAGGAACCACTTCAGCGCGATGTAGCCGCTGTCCAGCGTCGTGAGGACGCAGACGCAAATGAACACAGCGTAGGCCGCAAAGGTCCACGGCGACGCCGCAGGCAGAACCTTTGCGAGGATTTCCTGCCCATAGTTGTGGCCGGTGATGCCAACGCGCACAAATTCGGCCGCGCCCCAATTCAGCGCCCAGAGGGCCATGAGCCCGTGGAAAAGAATCAGCCCAAGAAACAAGCTGGAACCAATGATGTAGCCTGCGGCGATCGAAACGCGCTCGCGGTGCATTTGGATCGCGCGCTGCCATTGCTGGAGGTCGAGCCAGGGTCCGACCAAAAACCCGATGATGATCGGCACGGCGTAGCCCCAGTAGTTCCAGTCGTTCGTCGGCAGTTTCGGAAATGACAGAGGGCCCGTTCCTTTTTGCGCCGCATGACCGATCAGGATCGTCACCGCCGCCGCAAGAAGAAGGAAAAGGGCGCCGTGGCTGTATTTGATCCGCTTGATGTCGAATTCCTCGCCAAAAAGAATCGCCGCCGCGAGGACGACGAACATCGTCAGCGGCAGGTAAAGAAGCTCCGGCTTGAAGCCCAGCGGCTGCCACGCGTAGCGGATGAACGCGAAAATCGTCAGTGTGATGGCGAGGAGTTGGTAGAGGAAAAAAACGAGCCGGAAAGGCCGGGACCAAGAGGCGAAAAATTGCGCGAGTGATTCAGAGCCCGACTGCCGCCGCGCCAAGTGGTGCGTGACCAAACCGAAAATCAAAAGGCCGAGAAAATTCGGAATCGCGAAAGTCAGAAGGCCGAACAAGCCAAACTGTGTGGTGAATTGGACTGAAAAGAACAAACCGAGTCCCCACATCCAGGAAAGAGCCACGGAAATTCCCCACAGGATCGCGCCGATCGGTCGGGGGATTTGGAAAGAGGAGGTCTGTGCCATCGGGGTGTATCCATACAACGCCCCACCCCCCGCCGCAACTTCTCTCGGCAGGGCCGACGCCAAAATCCTTGCCCGCCACGGGGGAGACGAGAATAGTGGCACCAGATGACCGCCCCCCTTGCAGAATTCATCGGAACCGCCCTCCTGATACTCCTTGGCAACGGCGTCGTGGCCACCGTTCTCCTCGAAAAAAGCAAAGGACAAAATGCCGGGTGGGTCGTGATCACCGCCGGATGGGCGATGGCGGTTTTCGTGGCGGTGTTTTCGGTCGCAAGGATCAGCGGCGCGCATTTGAATCCCGCCGTGTCGCTCGCCATGGCATTGGAGGGACACCTTCCGTGGACAATGCTCGCTCCTTATTTCGTGGCGCAAATGCTCGGGGCGATGTTCGGGTCGGCTCTTGTGTGGATCGCATTCCTCCCTCATTGGAAAATCACAGCCGATCCGGATTTGAAACGTGCGGCCTTTTGCACGGCACCGGCGATCCGCAATGTCCCAGCCAACCTTGCCTGCGAGGTCATCGGCACCTTTGTTTTGATCTTTGGCGTTTTCTGCATGAAGGGAGCGACCGGTGCGCCGGAGAACGCTGCGATATTTCCGATCGATCTCGGCGCGCTCGGGGCACTTCCTGTCGGATTGCTCGTATTTGCCATCGGCCTCTCGCTCGGTGGCCCGACCGGATACGCCATCAACCCCGCGCGCGACCTCGGCCCGCGCATCGCCCACGCCATCTTGCCCGTCTCCGGAAAAGGCGGAAACGACTGGAGCTACTCTTGGATACCGGTCATGGGCCCGCTGATCGGCGCCACGCTTGCCGCCCTCGCCTACTCCGCGCTGGGGGATTTTTGACACCATGAAACACATCCTCGCCCTTGACCAAGGCACCACGAGTTCACGCTCGATTGTTTACGACGAAAACCTCACTCCCCTCGCCTCCGCCCAGAAGGAATTCACCCAGCACTTCCCGAAACCCGGACTCGTCGAGCACGATGCCATGGAAATCTGGAACTCTGTCGTGGAAACCGCCCGTGAGGCGGTTGCCAAGTCCGGCGTCGACCCGAAATCCCTCGCTGCCATCGGCATCACGAACCAGCGCGAAACCATCGTCGTGTGGGACCGCAAAACCGGCCAACCCGTCCACCGCGCGATCGTTTGGCAGGACCGGCGCACCTCCGACCACATGTCCGCTCTTCGCGACGCGGGCCGGGAGCCTTTTCTCCAAAGCCGCACAGGACTCCTTCCCGATCCGTATTTTTCCGCCAGCAAGCTCCACTGGATCCTGCGCGAAATCCCCAATGGCCACGCCCGCGCCGCCTCCGGCGAACTGGCGGCGGGCACGATCGACAGTTGGTTGATCTTCCGACTCACCGGCGGCGCCTCGCATGTCACCGATGTCAGCAATGCCTCCCGCACCATGCTGATGAATATCCACTCGGGTGCTTGGGATGCCGAACTCCTCGCGCTCTTCAGCATTCCCGAAGCAATCCTCCCGCGAATCGTCCCCAGCAGCGGACATCTGGGCGTGTCGACCAGCGACTTCCTCGGAACGCAAACTCCCGTGTGCGGTGCCATCGGCGACCAGCAATCCGCCCTCTTCGGCCAGCTCTGCGACAAACCCGGACTCGTGAAATGCACCTATGGCACCGGATGTTTCCTGCTGGCATTCACCGGGCCGGACGCCGTCGCCAGCACAAACCGCCTCCTCACCACCGTGGCTTGGAAAATCGGCGATGCGCCTCTCCAATACGCCATCGAGGGCAGCGTTTTCATGGGCGGTGCCTCGATCCAATGGCTCCGTGACGGACTGGGCATCATCCGAAACGCGCCGGAGGTCAACACCCTCGCCTCCCGAGTTCCGGACAGTGGAGGTGTCGTTCTCGTCCCGGCTTTCACCGGGCTCGGAGCTCCGTATTGGGACGCCGAGGCGCGCGGAACCCTCCTGGGCATGACGCGCGGCACGACCGCCGCCCACATCGCCCGGGCGACGCTCGATGGCATCGCTTTCCAGGTCGCCGACCTCGTGGATGCCATGCGCAAGGATTCAGGTGAAAAAATCTCCAGCCTGAGAGTCGACGGCGGCGCCTGCGCCAGCGATCTCCTCATGCAAATCCAGGCCGACATTCTCGGAACATCCGTCGAGCGTCCATCGAACATCGAAAGCACAGCCCTCGGCGCGGCAATGATGGCCGGCCTTGGCGCCGGAGTTTGGCCGGACCTTGAGGCCATTTCTCGCATTCGTAACATTGAACACCGATTCGAGCCCGAGATCGGGACTGCCGAGCGGAAGACCCGCATCAAAATATGGAAGCGCGCCGTCAAACGCGCCCGCCATTGGATTTCCTAATCATGAATCGAAACAAACTCCTCTCCAAAATCGAACAAACCCGGCACTGGGATGTGATCATCATCGGCGGCGGGGCCACCGGCCTCGGCGTCGCCGTGGATGCCGCCACGCGCGGCTACTCGACGCTCCTTCTCGAGGGCCACGACTTTGCGAAGGGCACCTCGAGCCGGAGCACCAAACTCGTCCACGGCGGCGTGCGTTATCTCGAGCAGGGTGACATCCCCCTTGTGCTGGAGGCCCTCCGCGAACGCGGACTCATGCACCGCAACGCCCCCCATCTTGTCCACCACCTCTCCTTCATCGTTCCCCGCTACCAATGGTGGGAGGGTCCGTTTTTCGGAATCGGGCTGAAGGTCTACGACGCCTTGGCAGGAAAATTGAATCTTGCCCCCTCGCATCTTCTCTCCCGTGACGAGACGATCCGCCGCATTCCCAACATCGAGGCCGACCACCTGCTTGGCGGTGTCGAGTATTTCGACGGCCAGTTCGACGACTCCCGCCTCGCCATCACCCTCGCCCGGACCGCCGTTCACCACGGAGCCTGCGTCCTGAATTACGCCCGCGTGGAAGGCTTGATCAAATCCGGCGATCTCGTCACTGGCGTTCGTTTCACCGATACCGAAACCGGCCGCACCCACACAGCCGATGGCTCCGTCGTGATCAATGCGACGGGTATTTTCAGCGACCACATCCGCTTAATGGATGACGAAAAAGCCGCGCGGGCTGTGCAGCCAAGCCAAGGAGTCCACCTGGTTTTCGACCGCTCATTTCTTCAAGGCGACTCCGCGATCATGGTGCCGCACACCGACGACGGCCGCGTGCTTTTCGTGATCCCCTGGCACGGCAAGGTGCTCGTGGGCACCACCGACTCGCCGATGCAAACTCCCGATCTCGAGCCCCGCGCCATGAAGGACGAGATCGGCTTTATTTTACGAAATGCCGCCCGCTACCTCGCCCGCGACCCCAAGGAATGTGACATCCTCAGCATTTTTGCCGGTCAGCGCCCGCTTGTCCGTCCCCCCGGAAAGGACGGAGGCGCCACCAAAACCATCTCGCGCAATCACGAGGTTCTCGTATCCGAGTCGGGCCTCGTAACGATCGTTGGTGGCAAATGGACCACCTATCGCAAAATGGCCGAGGACACTCTGGACAAGGCCACCGTGCTGGCCGGTTTGGAGGAACGCCCCTGCGTCACCGAAAAACTCCAACTCCTCGGCTGGCGCAGCCCGAATTCCGGACCCCTTCCCGACTGGCTCGAGGTTTACGGCAGCGAGGCCGAGGACATCCAGGCGTTGATCGTTTCGCACCCCGCGCTCGGCGAGGCACTCCATCCCCGACTTCCCTATCCACTCGCCACCGTGGTTTGGGCTGCGAGGCATGAACTGGCGAGAACCCTGGAGGATGTCCTCTCGCGCCGAACCCGCGCGCTCCTGCTCGACGCCCAAGCCGCCATTGAATCAGCACCGACCGTCGCCAAGTTGCTTGCGAAGGAACTCGGGCGCGATGAATCCTGGATCCGATCGCAGGTCGAGGAATTCACCGCCCTCGCCAATGGCTACCTTGCGGCGTGAGCGTTCAGGTGTTTTTCGGAACTTAATGAAAACCACCCGCACCGGCGGCGATTTGACGCGACCCTGATCGCTCTGCTAACGCAGAGGCATGGGATTGATTTTCATCAAGGCATCGTTGGCTCTTGGCGCGGGTATCTTGATCACTGCCCTCCTTTGAATCGCTTCCGCTACGCTCTCGATCCTCTATGTCTCGGTGCGATCGCAGCTTATGCGCTGAATCGTTGGGTTTTGGATATAGCGCCTCTGCGGGGCTGGTTTGTTGACCTGCTGCTGATCCCCGCCGCCGCGCCGATTTTCCTTTGGCTCGAGCGGAAAACCGGCCTTCGGACACACGACGGCTTCCCGACTTTCGGCGAAATTGTTTTCCTTACCGCTGTTTGGTCCCTGGCGGCGGAGGTCATCGCACCGATGCTCTTCGCGCGATGCACTGCCGACCCCCTTGATGTGCTCGCCTACACCGTCGGCGGACTCGCCTCGACTGTGTGGTGGAAATGGAGAAATGCCGCCCCCACGCGCGGCTCCTGATATTGCCCGGAACTAATGAACCACCCTCACGGATGTGCCGACAGGGGCGTTCTCGAAAAACCTCTGGGCCGCCCCGCGCGGCATGCGGATGCAACCGTGGGAAGCGGGATAGCCCGGCAGGTAACCGGCGTGCATGCCAACCGCCCCGTGAATTCTCATGAAATACGGCATAGGCGCTCCGCGAAACCTAGCCCCGGCCGGGCATTTGTCGCGTCCCACGGCTACATTCGCCTTCACCACATTGCCCTCACCATCCACGAAATCACCATAGAGATTCGAGACATGGTTTTTGTTTTTCTGGATGACCTTGAAACTCCCTGTCGGCGTGCCAAAGCCCTCACGGCCTGTTGAAACCGGGGATTTCCCAACAGGTTGGTTCCCCTTGAAAAAGGTTGCCGTCTGGGACCCCAGATCGATCGTGATGGATGGCGCACCAAGCACGCCATCCCCGGTCCAAGTCCATTCTTGGGAGGGTTTGGGAGTGGGTTTCGGGCGTTCACCGGAATTCACCGCGTAAACAATTTGGTTGTTATCTGTGAGGTAGGCGGTGGAGTAGACGCCGATCCGCGAGCGCGGAAAATCCCCCTGCGGGGCACAGGCCCCGAGCAGGACAAGGGCGAGTGGCATGGCATAAAGATTGACACGAATATTCCACATGTCGGCGGAGGCTAAGCCCAGGCAGCCTCCTGTCAATCGGAGTGAATAACCAGTCGCAGACTTGAATCCATGCTCCTTCGAAAAGTTTGGAGGTCATCCAGCCATTTCAATTCCGCTCCATGAGCAATTTTCGAATCCAAGATTCGTAACTGTAGCGGGCGTTGATGGCACGGAGGATCCCTCTTTGATCGAGGAGGAGGATGGTGGGCAGGGCATTGATGCCATGGAGTCGGACGAGTGGGCTTTGCCAGCCTTGACCGTCGCAGGCGGTGGGCCAGGTGGAAATGCCAAGACCTTCCATGACCTCGCGGACGCGATCGGGGCTTTGGTCGATGGCGATGGTGGCGATGGCGAGTTTGTCGGCAGGGAGTTTGGCAAGGGCTCGGCGGAAATCCTCGATCCAGAGAAGGCTCGGCAGGGACTCGGCGGACCAGAAAACAACGAGCGTGATCCGGCCCCGGCAGGAGGAAATGTTGAACCGGCCACCTTGGACGGCGGAAAAATCGAGCGGGAGAGGTTTGTCCAAAAGATCGAGACGCCGAAAGTCGTCGGCGATGCGGCGGTTCAGGGCGGGCTCGCTGGAGAGACGGCGGGCTTCGTCGAGAAGTTCCCGTTTCAGCGGCGGGTTGTTGTCACAGATCGTGGCCACCTCCACGAGAAGGCGCGGTGCGCGGCGGTCCCCGGGATGGCGGATTTGGAAATTGCGTGCGGCGGCGATGATGTCGCGTCGGCGCTCGTTCTCCTGTCCTTGCAGGCTTTGCATCAACAGCGAAACGCGGCGGAATCCCGCCTCGGCGCGGACTTCTTTCGGCGCCGAGGATTCTTTTTCAAGGGCTAGGAGCATCCGCATGGCCTCATCGACTTGGGACTGGCGGTTGTCCATTTTGCCGGTGGCGGCGAGGAGCGAAGCGAGGCGCATGCGGGCTTCGTGACTTCGCGGATCGGCGGAGTTTTTTTCCAGAAATTCGGAAACCAATTTCTCCTGGCGCTGCAAGTGGGTTTTGGCGAGGGAACGGGCCTCCTCGAGGTTTTTCGGTTTCGCTCCCGGACCCGCATCCATGGCCACGATCGCATTCCAGTCCGCATCGGGCGTTGCGAGCGCGAAACCCGTGGTGGCGATGAGAAGTAAAACAACCCGTCTCATTCGACAGCGTGGATGGTGGTGAAAATCGGACGGTGGTCGCTGGCTTCGCGGGTGTGGCGCGAGCTGGAGATTCCACTGCGCTTGGCCCGAATTTCAGGCCAGAGACCCCGGCTGACCATCAGGTAATCGATGCGCGAGTAGATATCCGCATTGTCCCAATAATGTGTCCAAGTAAGGCCATCGCGGTCATGAAGCGGGAGATCGCGAAGGCCGGCGGGCGAGTTCGACGGACCGAGGATTTCGCGGATGGGAAATTCGTTTTTCGTGTCATTGAGGTCGCCGAAGAGAAGAAGGTTTTGGTTCGGATCGGCGGCGAGGATTTGATTCAACCGGGAACGAACGATCAAGGCCTCCTTGGCGCGGAATTTCTGCTGATCATACATCGGAACCGCACGCTTCGATTTGAGATGCAAGCCGATCAGGCGAAGTCGGTAGTCGGGAGCGACCTGAACGGTCACATCGAGAATCCCCCGGCCCATCCGGTGGCGGCGCCCATCCAACTCCAGAGGCAAATCCGACTGCGAGTTGCTTGCCACAATCGGAAATTTGCTCAAGAGCGCAAGGTGACGCTCATTGCCCTCCTCACCCCTCACCCACTCGAGGTGTGGAAAATCCATCCCGGCCCCGCGGAGCCGATTCTGAAAGTCGGCGAGCAGAGTTTGATCGCCCATCTCGGCCACACCGAGGATGTCCGGCTTGATCGATTGGATGACAGCGATCAGCGCACGGATTTCATTTTCGGGTTTAGGCGCATCGGGAACACTTCGACTGCCCACCTTGCGCGACAAGGTCAGGTAGTTTTCGAGATTGTAGTGGGCGAAAACAATCTCCCGGGCCTCGGCGGAGGCGATGAAGGAAATCCAAACCGCCACCAACCGGGCGCTCCGTCTCATGGAGGGGAACCCGGTATGCCTCAGGCGGGTTTGTGGGGCTCCTTGTCGGCGGCCTCCTTGATTTCCACTTGGGCGGCGGTTTTGTGGATTTCCCGTTCGAACTCATCGCGGGCGCGCTTGAACTCCCCGAGACTCTGACCGATGCCCCGCGCGAGTTCGGGAAGTTTTTTGGCGCCGAAAAGGAGCAACACGATCACGAGAATGAAAACAATTTCGGGCCAGCCCGGCATGGAGAGGGCAAAGAATGGAGTGCTCATGGTTCTTGCCATTAGTCCATGTGCAGACCAAGTGCAACCCAATCCTTGTTTTTGCAGGGCACTGCCAATCACGGATTGCGCCCCGGGGCAATCTGGGGTGTAGTCCCCACAGGCGACGCCCGACCATGCCAAGCAAGACTGAAAAAAATCCACCAACGCTCGAAGCCGCGATGCAGCGTGTTTCGGAGATCGTCGCCACGATGGAGGGCGGAGACCTCCCGCTTGAGAAACTCATCGAATCCTACGAAGAGGGAACCGCTCTTGTGAAGATGTGCCAGGAAAAGCTCGATGCCGCCGAGCAGCGCATCCAAATCATCGCCCGCAATGCCCGTGGCGAAGCCGTGCTGGAGGATTTCGACGCGGAAGCGAACTGAATGAGTGGCGCAAATCCCGGCCCGCTTCTGGCCAACATCCAATCCCCCGCCGACCTCAAGGCCCTCCCCGCCGAATCCCTTCCCCAGCTCGCACAGGAAATCCGCGACGAACTCGTCCAAGTCCTCTCCAAAACCGGCGGCCACTTGGGTCCGAATCTCGGTGTGGTGGAACTCACCCTCGCCATGCACCGCGTGTTCAACACGCCGCGCGACAAGTTTCTCTTCGATGTCAGCCACCAGGGTTATGTCCACAAGCTCCTTACCGGCCGACTCGACCGGTTTCCAACAATCCGCCAATACGAGGGGCTGAACGGCTTCCTTCTCCGCAGCGAGAGCGAGCATGATTGCTATGGTGCGGGCCACGCCGGCACCGCCCTCTCCGCCGCGCTCGGCATGGCCGCCGCCCGCGATCGACTCGGCTCCGACGAGCATGTCGTCTGCGTGGCGGGCGACGCGGCGTTCACCTGCGGCGTGACCTTCGAGGCGCTCAACAATGTCGCCTCCACGACCAAGCGCCTCATCATCGTTCTCAATGACAACGAGTGGTCGATCTCGAAGAATGTCGGCGCCGTTGCGGACTACCTCAACCGCATCGTTACGAACCCCGCCTACGCTCACCTGCACGAGAACGCTGCGAAGTTCCTTGAATGGATCGGCGGAAAAG
>JBMTBF010000017.1:0-14653 GCA_049429585.1 Terrimicrobiaceae bacterium
GCTGCCATTTTTACAGGCCTGGCTCGCCGGAGACGATATGCCGAGCGAACGAAAAGCCCTCGAACCGCGCCTCGTTCCCGCCAAAAATCTCAAACCCCCGCAAAATCTCGACGCGGCCCTGAAAATGACCCGCGAGTGGGTGGAAGAAAACCGAGATCGCTTGGCAACGCTTCCGGCGATGGACGCCGTGGAGGAGGTTTTGGCCCGTATCGAGCGCGGCCCTAGCTCTTGAGACCGGCAGCTGCGGAATGATCGAGAAGAAGCATCGCGTTTTGCTGAGCGATCGGGCCTGCGGGAATTTTTGGATCACCAGCCAGAAGGCGCGGAACCATCGGAGCTTTTTCGGCACCGGTGACCACCCAAAGAATCACCCGACTGCGGTTGATGACCGGATAGGTGAGCGTCATCCGGCGGCGGTTTTGATAGACGCCCGTGAGCGCGATCTCGCGGTCTAGGACATGACAGACATCGTCGCCGGGAATCAGGGAGGCCGTGTGTCCATCGGGACCGAGGCCCAGGTGCACAAGATCGATGGCGGGAGGATTTCCGCAAAGGGAGTTCAGGACTTCCGTGTAATCGAGGCAGGCTTTTTCGGGATCGGCTGCTTCGACCGGCATGGCGTGGATTTGCTCGGGCGGGATCGGCGCATGGGAAAGGAGGCTTTCGCGGAGGTGGGTGAGGTTGCGGTCGGGGTCGCCGGCGGGAGCGATGCGTTCGTCCACCTGAACGACATGAACCGAGGCCCAGGGGACATCCTCGCCCGCGAGGGCGCGGAGCATTTGCCAGGGGGTTTTGCCGCCGCTGACGGCCATGACAAACCGTCCACGGGCGGCAACGGCCTTTCGGGCCTCTTCGGCGATCACAGACGCGGCGCCGGCGGCCACCGCATTGGAATCCGGAAAAATGCGGGTGTTCATTTTGAGAATTAGAGGGGCAGGTGGAGGAGTCGCCCGCACTGCGGGCACGAGACGATGGATTTGTCGGAGCGGAGCGCGAGGCTGGTCTGAGCGGTGACTTTCATGTGGCAACCGGTGCAGACATCGTGTTCCACCGGCACGACCGCACGGGCGTTCTTGGTTTCGAAAATCCGGTCGTAGCGTTCGATCAAATCCTCGTCGATTCCCTCGAGAAGCGCACCGCGTCCAGCCGCCAACTCGTCGATGCGGTTTTTCAAATTTCCTTCCTTCTCGCGGATCGTGGCGATTTGGGAGTCGTATTTCGCCTTGTCCTCGGCATGGGCCTTGTCGGCGGCGGCGAGTTGCGGTGCGAGTCCCTCGGCTTCTTCCATCAGGGCGAGTTCCTTGTCCTCGATCGCCGAGATCGCGCGCTCGGCGTTTTCGATTTCGTGGGAGAGCGCTGAGTATTCCTCGTTCTTGCGGGTTTGGAGTTGCTGGGTTTTGTAGCGGGCGATCTGATCGCGCTTGGCGGCGATCTCGACATCGAGCGCCTTTTTTTCCACCTCTATCGCCTTCGAACGGGAGCGGGCGTTGTCGAGACGAGTGGCGGCGTCCTGGACGAGTTTCTGCTTGGCGGCGATTTCAACAGGAATCGACTGGAGT
The DNA here is from genome assembly GCA_049429585.1 of Terrimicrobiaceae bacterium. Lineage (GTDB taxonomy): Bacteria > Verrucomicrobiota > Verrucomicrobiia > Chthoniobacterales > Terrimicrobiaceae > UBA967. The sequence goes on from JBMTBF010000017.1 coordinate 1,560, forward strand.
TCGAGTCGGAGGGTACGGAGGCGCTGGTCGCGGTCTTGGAGGGCGAGAAGTTTTTCGATGGCTTCGAGCATGCGGGGAGATTGAAGGGACGCGCGGATTTTATCCAGCAATCAAAAGGATTTCTTTGCCGCGCACCGGATGTCACGATCACGAGCACATGCCGGAAGGAATTTGCTATCTCGTCGGCGCGGGTCCGGGTGATCCGCTGCTGCTAACACTCAAAGGCCGCCAATGCCTCGAACGCGCGGATGTCGTTGTCTACGACTATCTCTGCAATCCCGAGCTTTTGAAATGGGCCCCCGCCGAGTCCGAAAAGCTCTATGTCGGCAAAAAGGCCGGAGCACACACGATGCGCCAGGAGGAAATCGCCGGGCTTCTCATTTCTCATACCCGCTCAGGAAAAACCGTCGCCCGCCTCAAGGGTGGCGATCCCTTTGTCTTCGGGCGAGGAGGCGAGGAGGCCGAGGCCTTGGCGGAAGCGGGCTGTCGGTTCGAGATCGTTCCCGGCGTCAGCTCCGCGATTGCCGGCCCCGCCTATGCGGGAATTCCGGTGACGCATCGCAAGCACACCTCGATGTTCACGATTTTCACCGGCCACGAGGATCCGACCAAGCCCGACCCGACCCTCGACTACAAGGCCCTTGCGACCTCCCCCGGCACAAAGGTCATGCTCATGGGCATCGAGCGTCTCCGCTCCATCACCTCACGGCTCCGCGAGGAGGGAATGCCCTCAGAAACCCCCGTCGCCCTCGTGCGCTGGGCGAGCACAGGACATCAAAAAACCCTGGTTGGAACTCTGGCGAATATCGCCGACAAGGCCGAGGCCGTGTCGTTCGAGGCACCTGCCGTGGCGGTTTTCGGAGAAGTGGTGAACCTCCGCCAGCCACTGAACTGGTTTGAAAACCTCCCGCTTTTCGGCAAACGCATCGCTGTCACCCGCACCCAGGCCCAAGCCGGGGAATTGGTTGAAAAACTCCGCGAACTTGGAGCCGACGCGTATGAGATGCCGACCATCCGGATCGAGCCCGCGCCCGACAAGCGCGAGTTCTACGAGCTGACCGCCTACGCACACAGCTACGACTGGCTTGTTTTCACCAGCCCGAACGGCGTGGATGCATTTTTCAAGGCCTTCTACGAACTCTACAAGGACGCCCGAAGCCTCGGCGGCGTCCGCATCGCGGTGATCGGCCCCGCCACCGCCGAACGCGTTCGCTCCTATCGATTCGAGGTGGATCTCATGCCCGAAAAACACATTGCCGACGAGATCACCAAGGCCCTTCTGAAGGAAACAACCGTCGAGAATTTGAAAATCCTCCTCGTCCGCGGCGAGAAAGCGCGCGACGAATTGCCCAAGGAACTCTCCCGCCTCGGCGCCATTGTGGACGAAGCCGTGGCCTACCGAACGGTTCCCGAATCCGCCGACTCAATCGGAGTCGCCCGGTTCCGACGCGAGGGAGCGGACATGGTGACATTCACCAGCGCCTCGACCGCCGAGAATTTCCATGCCCTGCAAATTTCGGCGGAAAAAAAACCAAGCCTTGCGAGCATCGGCCCGATCACCTCGAAGGCCATGCGCGCGCTCGGCATGCCCGTCGACCTGGAGGCGAAATCCCACGACATTCCCGGCTTGATCCGGGGGATCGTCGGGTTTTACAAAAAATAAAACAACAAACCTGCATCCCCATGAACCCTCCCGCCGTAAATGACGAAGCAGCACTACAAAAAATGATTGCCGATCTGTCAGAGATAACGATTTCAGAAGATTGCGCGGACCTCGGTCCCATGCAGTCCCGTTCCATCTTCAAAAAATTGCAACTCCGAATCTCCTCGGAGCCCGCCAGGGTTCAAACCGATACCGAAGGTCGCATCATATCCGTGAACCCCGCCTTCATCCAACTTTGCGGACACGACTTCGAGGATTTGAAAGGCCGCAAACCCGGATCCATTCTCCAAGGCCCGCAGAGCTCCCATGAAAGCATTAAAATTCTGCGCAACGCCATTCGCAACCGCATCCCCTGCACCACGGAGATTGTGAATTATCACAAGGATCGGACCCCCTATCGTGTCCGCGTCCATCTGCGACCACTGTTCTCGGAATCCGGTGAACTCACCGGCTTTGAAGCCGAAGAGCGCCAAGTGCGCTGAATTCCTCCAACGCGGCGGTGAGATTTTTGATATCTGCCAGCGTGTGGCGCGCCGTGACGGCGATCCTCAATCGCGCGGAACCCTTGCCCACCGTCGGATATCGGATGGCGGGAACAAGAAACCCGGCCTCCAGCAGTGTGGCGGAGACATCCATCGCCTGAGCCTCGTCGCCGATCAGGATGGGAATAATGGCGCTCGGGGTTGGGGCCAAACCCAGCTCCCCACTCAAACAAGCCAGGTTTTTCCAAAGCGCGGCACGCAAAGCCTCACCCTCGGACGACCGGCAAATTCGCAACGCCTCGCGGGCGGCGGCAGCCACCGGAGCCGGAGGAGCGGTGGAAAAAATAAAACTCCGCGCGCTATTGAGCAGGAATTCCCGCAAAGCCGCGCTACCGGCGATATAGGCCCCATGAGCACCTAGCGCCTTGCCCAGCGTTCCCATCTGCACCTCGACGCGGTCGCCCAGGCCGACTTGATCGACCAAGCCCCGCCCCTCGCCGCCCAGAAGCCCCACAGCGTGCGCCTCGTCGAGAAAAAGCCAGGCGCCAAATCGATCCTTGAGTTCCACCATTTCACTCAGGGGCGCGAGATCGCCATCCATGCTGTAGACCGATTCGGCAACCACCAACACCCGGCCTTGCGGATGTTTCTGCCTCGCCCATCGCAAATGGCTCTCCAACTTTTCCATGTCGTTGTGTGGAAAAACACGGATCGCCGCTCCGCTGAGATGCGCGGCATCGACCAGACAGGCGTGTGAGAGCTTGTCGAGGATCAGCACATCGCCCGAACCGCACAGCGCGGGAATCGTTCCCATCGCTGCCGCGTAACCACTCGAAAAACCCAGCGCCGCAGGCGTTCGCTTGAACCCGGCGATCGCCGCCTCCAACTCCTCGTGCGCGGCGAGCGTTCCGCAAATAAGCCGCGAGGCGCCCGCGCCAAAGCCTCCCCTCTCCCACTCCGCAATCGTCGCATCGCGCAACGCGGGATGATTTGCCAGGCCGAGATAGTCGTTCGAGGAAAAATTCACCAACTCCCGCCCATCGCGGCGCACATGGATTCCTTGCGGCCCATCCAACGCGCGAATCCGGCGGCGAAGCGAACGGCGGTCGATCTCCTCAAGCCGCGCTGCCAGGAAAACCTCGAGCGACTGATCCATTACTGTTTTCCAGAAACAATCCGGTGCATTTCTCGGACAGCCTGCTCCAGCCCGACGGAAACCGCCCGGGAAACGATCGAGTGCCCGATGTTCAATTCCTCCAAGCCCGGAAGCGTTAGGATTGCCATGGTATTTTCGTAATTGAGTCCGTGGCCCGCATTGACGCGCAGGCCGAGTTCGATGGCGAGTTTCGCCCCGAGGCGGAGTTTTTCCAACTCGCGCTCACGCTCCGGGCCAAAAGTATTCGCGTAGGCTCCAGTGTGGAGCTCCACAAACTCGGCCCCCAACCCGGCGGCGGCCCGCAGTTGATTCTCCTCGGGATCGATGAAGAGGCTGATGCGAGCCCCGGCATCATGGAGTTTCCCGATGACCGACCGCAACCGATCCGTCTGCCCGGCACAGTCGAGACCGCCCTCCGTCGTCACCTCGCGGCGGTTTTCGGGAACCAGGCAGACATCGTGCGGTTTCACCCGCAGGGCGATTTGGACGATTTCATCCGAGAGTCCCATCTCGAGATTCAGCTTCGTCGAGATCCGCTCGCGGAGTTCGAAAATGTCACGATCCTGGATGTGTCGACGGTCCTCGCGCAGATGGGCGGTAATCCCGGTGGCTCCCGCCTTTTCAGCAACCAGAGCAGCAGCGACAGGGTCGGGTTCGGCGTTCGGGCTCTCTGGCGTTTCGCGGTAGCGGGCCTGACGCAAGGTGGCGACATGATCGATATTGACTCCAAGAGTGGGCATGGCGGGATCATTCCGTTCACCGCCCTGCGGGGCAAGACCGGCTTCGCGTTTCCTCGCAGAGGGCTTGATCCAAAGCGGTCCCGCACATATCCCATGCGGGTGAATTTCAAGGCCCTCAAAGCCCACCTTCCCGAGATCGCCATCATTCTTGCGGCGGTGTTTTTCCGCGTCTGGATGATCGAGATCAAACCCGCGCACTTCGACGAAGGGATCAATGGCTGGTTCGCCGACCAGATGCGCGCAAGCGGTTACCACAAATACGACCCCACGAACTACCACGGCCCGCTTCACTTTTATGCTGTCTTTCTCTCCCAAACCCTCTTCGGCCGGGAACTCTGGGCGCTGAGGATGCCGGCGATTCTGGCAAGCATCCTGAGTGTCCTCGCGCTCCTGCGCTTCCGGGATTACTTCGGGCAACCAACAGCCCGTTTCGCCGCCCTCGCGATGGCGCTCTCCCCTGCCTATGTATTCTACGGGCGGTATTCGATCCACGAGTCGTGGCAGGTTCTCTTTACGATCCTTCTTCTCCACGCGCTCCTTGGACTCTGGCAGTCGGGCGCGCGCAAACACCTCCACCTTCTGGCCGCGTCGATCACCGGCATGATCCTGACGAAGGAAACCTATGTCCTCCACATTGGCTCCCTGATCCTCGCCATTCCCGTGCTTTTGGTCTGGAAATTCCTCTCGCCCCCGAATCCCGGATGGCCCCTTGCCAAGCAGGGTTGGACCCGAGACGACCTCGTGACGGCGCTCGGCCTTTCCGCGATCGTGATTGTGTTTTTCTACTCCGGCACCTTCCTCGACTTCCAGGCCGTCAGCGGGCTCTGGGAAACCCACGCGGCGTGGTTCAAAACCGGCATGGAATCCGGCGGACACGAAAAAACCACCTACGACCTCGTCGGCCCGCTGAATTACTACTGGCTCTTTTTGATGTGGCAGTGCTTCGAATGGCCGGCGCTTGTTGGTGTCGTTGCAGGTCTGCGCTACATCCTGCCCTCCGACTCACGGCTCCGTTATGTCGCGATCGCCTCCGCCGGCACACTGCTTGGCTACTCGATTGTGGCTTACAAAACCCCGTGGTGCATCATCTCGATGCTCTGGCCTTTTTACCTGCTTCTTGGTGCGGTTATTCAAGAAACGGTCTCGAAGACCCACCGCCGGGCCGTGTGGTGGCTCGTGGTGCCGTTGCTCGCAGGCTCGCTCTATTATTGTGTGCGCTTGAATTTCTTCGCCTTCACCGACGACCGCGAGCCGTATGTCTATGTCCAGACCCACCGGGACATCGACTGGTTCACAAAGCCTGTCCTGCAAGTCGCCAAGTCCGACCCCGCCGGATACCAAATGGAGGGCGCCATCCTCCTCGAAAGCTACTACCCGCTCCCTTGGATACTCGGAGACTTCACGCGTGTTGGTTACTTTGGAAAAGACCACAATCCCGCTCAATGGAACTCCGACTTTCTGGTCATCGATTCGTCACGCGAAGCGATTGTGGAACCCAAACTCTCCCGCTCCTATTTCAAAATCCCCTTCCGCCTCCGCAGTGGACAGGAACCCTGCACTGCCTATCTGGCCGCCGACAAATTTGAAAAAGTCATGGGGCGGAAACCCGACATCGTTCCATCCCCGTGACGCCTCCGAACCCCTTAACGCCGGGAGAAACCGTCTCCCGCATCGCCACCGGACTCTTGGTCGCCGCCTGGGTGGCGGTTCTGTGCGGGGTCGCCAGCGCCTTCGCCACAAAGGGACTCACCGTCCCCGGCGCCGCATTTTCCCTCGGTTCCGGCGCGATTGCAGGAATCCTCGCGTTTTTTCTTTGCCGCGACCCAAACCTGCCCGCGCCGAATGCCTGGGATGTTCTTCTGATGGCCATCTTCGCGATTGCATCGTTCCGCGCTTTTGGATGGCTCATTTATTTTGTCGGAAACAACTGGCGCATTCTATCACCGAACAATCTCGGGGACTTGTCGCTACACCTTCAATTCATCCGCTACTTTGCCGCGGGCGCGCCGTTTTGGCCGGAGAGCCCCATCCTCGTGGGAGTGCCCCTCACCTACCCGGTCGGGGCGGATTTTTTCAATAGCCTGATTTCCCTCGCGGGAATGCCGGTCGAGCGGGGGTTGATCTGGACGGGTTTTGTTGGCGCGGCGCTTTCGGCCTGGGCCTTGTGGCGCTGGGGCGGGGCATTCGCGATGGCCGCCCTGCTATTCAACGGCGGGCTTCTCGGGTTCGCAGTGTTCCAATCGGGTCAAATCGACGACTACCAATCCGGTGCCGCATGGAAAAACCTCTTTCTGACCATGATGGTTCCTCAACGGGGAATGTTGTTCGCCTTGCCGGCCGGGCTCGTTCTCCTGCGCTCCTGGCGGGATGACTTTTTCGGTTCCGGTTCGGGCGTCCCCCGCGCGCTGCAATTCCTCCTGTATGTCGGGATGCCGCTTTTCAGCGTCCATACCTTCCTGTTTTTGAGCCTCTCGCTGGCCTCGATTTTTGTGTTCCAACCCGCCTCCCGCTGGAGGCTCATGGCGTTCGTTGCCGCAGCGGTTCCGCCCGCGACCCTGGGCGTGTGGCTGGTGACCGGAGGGTTCGCCGCCGCTTCCGGCCTGCGTTGGCTTCCCGGCTGGATGCAAGGCGAGGATGGATGGAAATTTTGGGTACTGAATTTCGGTGTCCTTGTCGCCATCGCACCCTTGCTTTTCTGGAAAGCCATCATCCGCGGAACACCAGAAACACGGGCCTTTGGCATGGTGTCGCTCGGAGTTTTTCTACTCTGCTTTTTCGTTTCCTTCGCACCCTGGGAGTGGGACAACACCAAGCTCCTGATTTGGGCCTGGCTTGTGGCCGCGCCGATCATTTGGAGTGAGATTCTCAGGCCGATGCCCGGCATCCCCAGGGCCGCGATTTGTGTTTTGCTTTTTTTCTCCGGAGCCGTGTCCCTCGTTGGAGGTCTTGATCGCCGCCATGGTTACGACCTCGCCTCGCGGGAGGATTTGGCCAAAACCCGGATCGCCCTTCAGGATGTGCCGCCACTCGACCGGATCGCGGTGGATCCCCGCTTCAACCACCCCGTCATCCTGCTCGGCCGACCGGTGGTTTGCGGTTACGAGGGCCACTTGTGGAGCCACGGCCTCGATTACCGGGAAAAACTCGCCAAGCTGAAAAGGGTTCTCAACCGCGAGCCGGGATGGATCGAGGAAGCCAGGCAAATCGGCGCAAAGTGGGTTTTGCCCAACGGGGGCTTGGATCCTGTGAAGGTTCCGGAGTAGCGGAAATCAGGAGGGAATCGTCCGCCAGAGCATCACCACGATCGTGAGAAGAATGATGCACAGCACGAGGAATTTGACCCGTGCGGCATTGGCGTCCTTGCTCAAGCGGGTCTTGCCACGCCGAACCGGCTGGGGAGCCCGGGACACTCTCGCGCCGCCAAGCGAAATCGCGTGGGCCGCCTCCACGGGAAGTTTGGTTCTGGTTTTGTTCTTTTTCTCGATCTCTTTTGGAATTTTGACCAGCAACTTGGTCAACTGGGCCTCGCGCTTTTTCAGCTCGAGTTGTTCCTTGTCCAGCTGACGCTGGGCGTCCGTGACTTTCGTGGGTGAGGAAACTTTTCGCAACGCCATGGCTTAACGACCCGAAGAGACCGACCAGATGTAAACTAGCAATGCCAGGACCCCGATCACCTGGATCGGCAGCGTGAAGGCGAACCCGCTTTTCAGCCAGTAGATGAAACCCCGCTCCTCCTCGGCGACCTGATACTCAACCTCCTGCATCGGCAAGGCCACCTCGCCGGAGGTGTCGACCGAGAGCTTGGCTTGGGCCTTGATGTATTCCGCGCGGGCGTCTTCGACCGAGCTGAGCGCCTTGCTGAGCTCGCGTGGAAGATCCTGCGGGAGCCAACTGCGGGCGTTGATCGACTCGATCTGCTGAAGGTGCTGGGTGAAGGAATTGTAAATCGTGTGCATCTGCTCGACGCGTTTTTGCGACTCCTCGATCTCGCGTTGAACGACAACCAGAGCGCGGGTGAGCTTGTCTTGCATGTCGCTGCGGCCTTGCTCAAGCGAGTCTTGGCGGCGCTTCAACTCCTCCAACCGCGCCTTCTCTCGCTCGATCTCCTCCTGTTTTTGTTTGAGGCTCTCCAACTCCGCGCGGACTTGCTGGACCTTGTCGCCGAGCTCTCCTGCGTTTTCCGCATCAAGGTTGAGAAGGGATTCGGAGAATTGGGCGCGAGGGTCGGAAGACATGATGCCCGCTAGGCATATCCACCCCGATTGCAAACCTCCAGCAAAAATCCGGAATTCAGTTGTTTTGGTCCACGGTCAAGACACGGAACTGTCCGCTTTCATCACGGAAGAAGCCGCGCACCAGGGCGCTCGCATTTTTTGTTCCCTCCCCGATGCGCCGGGCGAGATTCAAATCCTCGATCGACCAGGAGTCGCGCTTGACGCGACCGGCTTTGTCCACGATCGACCCGAACGGCCGAGTGAGCTTGGCGTAGGCGGAGTCATCAAGCCGGGCGGCATCGAGTTTTTTGGGATTGAAGAGGCAGATCCACCAACCGCCATAGGCATCGGGCGCGCTGGCCGGGGTGATTTTGAAACAAATCTGCCCGACGCATTCCTGCCCTCCGCTGAAGGGAATCCCGTAGATCGCTCCGACTTCCTTGCGGTTCGAGAGAAATCCCGCGAGGAAACTGCGCAGAACGCGGCGCATTTTGTCATTCGAGGACATTCGGCCATAGACGCCGAACTCCACCGCCGCCGGGTCGTCGGGATCACCATAGATGTTCATTTCGGCGAGCTCGTTGATGCGAAAGGAAAGATACGGGATGTTTTTCAAATACCCGTTGTCGATGTGCGTGGCGGGGATTTGCTCGAGCGACTTGACCGAATCGTTGTTGCGAAGGTCGTTCACCATCACGCGCCATGCGGGAAGGTCTCCGGGGGTATTGGCTTTGGTGAACTCGAGCCCGATGTCGGCCTGGTCGCGGATGCGGACGATTTCGGACTTGGGGAATTGCTGGATCGAGTAGCGGTTTTGAAGCCAGACCTCCTTCGAGGTGTTGCGAACGATCACGCCCTTTTGGGTCGAACCATCCTTGAGCAAGACCGTGTCCGGCTCCGCAAAGCCCTCGTTCGCCGCATGGACCGTGACGGAGAGAAGGCAGAGGGCAGGTTGAATCCATTTCGACATTGAAGGCACCATGGGGCGAAACTATAAGCCTCGCCCGATGATGCTCAATCCGATTTCCCGGCTCGCGACGCTCGCTCTGGCCGTTTCGCTCGTCGGGTGTGTGATGCCTCCGAAGCCCTACAAAAAGCCCGCTGGGGCGGTTCCCCGCACGGTCGAGACCGGCAAATTCTGGTGGGGCACCTCGACCGCCAGCTACCAAAACGAGGACCGTGGACTGCCCAAGGACTCGCCGGTTTATTTCAAGACGGACTGGGACATTTTCGCCGAGGAGGGCCACATCCCGCCGCGTGGCGAGGAGGCGACTTTCTCTTGGACGCGCTTCGACAAAGACATCGCGGCGCTCCAGAAAATCGGAGTGAACCACTATCGGTTCGGCATCGAATGGGGCCGCGTGGAACCCCAACCCGGCGTCTTCAACGAGGAAGCGATCCGGCAGTATGTTTCGATGGCCCGGAAGCTCAAGTCCGCCGGCATCGAGCCGGTCGTGACGCTCTGGCACTTCACATTCCCAGCATGGCTTTACGACTCGAAGAACAAATCCCGCTCGAACTTCCTGCACCCCGATGTCGAATCGCGGTGGAAGGAGTATGTCACCAAAATGGTCGCCGCCCTCTCTCCCTATGTGAAAATCTGGGTGCCGCAGAACGAACCGAACGGAGCCCTCTATATCGGCTATTTCGGCGGCCATTGGCCCCCCGGGTTGCTTGTGACTCCGGGTGCGCTCAAAAAGGCGACGAATGTCTCCGTGGCGATGTTCCGCGAGGCATCTCGCATCATCCACGAGAAGGATCCCGGCGCTCTGGTGATGGGAATTTACTCCCTCCCAAACTGGCAGCGCAGCTATCTCCAGGACCCGACCGGTTTTGTCTACAACATGATGCAGAGGCAAAATTTCGACCACCTTGACCGCTCGGCCGACGCGATGGACCTGATCGGTGTGAATTACTACTACTCGCAAGTCGCCTCCGCCCGTCGATTCATCGTGCGTCCGCAGGGCGAACTCAGCTCGCACTACACACAGAACGGTTGGCTCATCGATCCCGAGGGCCTCCACTCCGTGCTTGCGACCGTTTCCAAGCGCTACGGCAAACCGATCGTCATTTCGGAAAACGGAATCGGCACACAGAGCGAGCAGAAAAAAATCCGCTACTTCCGTGAGCATGTGAATCAAATGCGCCGCGCCATGAACGACGGCGTGGACATCCGCGGATACTTTCCCTGGACACTCATCGACAACTATGAGTGGGCTGAAGGCTACGCCGCAAATTTCGGCCTCACCCACCTCGACAAAAAATCCATGACCCTCTCGATCGAACCCGCTGGCGAGTGGTTCCACAATTTCATCAAATCCAATCCCGCACCCTGAGCGGACCAGACTTTTTTCCCATGACCCTTCTTGAATGCAACCTTCCCGGCATCCCGAAACTCCGCAGCGGAAAAGTGCGTGAGGTTTTCGACCTTGGCGACTGCCTGTTGATCGTCGCCACGGATCGCATCTCCGCGTTCGACTGCATCCTGCCAACCGCCATCCCGCGGAAAGGCGAAGTCCTCACGCAGATGACCGCCTTCTGGTATGGCGTGTTGGATTTTGTTCCGAACCATTTCATCACCGCCCGCTTCGAGGCGTTTCCCAAGGAGCTCCACCCCTTCGAGGCCCAACTCCGCAACCGCTCGATGCTCGTCCGCAAAGCCAACCCCCTCCCCGTCGAATGCGTCGCGCGCGGCTACATCGCCGGATCGGGTTGGAAGGAATACCAAACCGCCGGAACCATCGGGGGCCACGAGGTTCCCGCCGGCCTCCTGCAATCCGCCAAGCTCCCCTCCCCGCTCTTCACTCCCTCCACAAAAGCCGAGAGCGGGCATGACGAAAACATCACTTGGAAGGAATGCCGCCGAATCCTCGGTGACGAAATCGCCACCCAGGTCCGCGACCTCACAATCGACCTCTACGAGCACGGCTGCGCCCATGCCAACCGGGCGGGAATCCTCATTGCCGACACAAAATTCGAATTCGGCCTCGCCGACGGCGAGTTGATCCTGATCGACGAATGCCTCACCCCCGACTCCTCGCGCTTCTGGCCCGCGGATTCCTGGCAACCCGGCAAGAACCCGCCGAGCTACGACAAGCAATTCGTGCGCGATTATCTCGAGACCTTGGACTGGGAAAAAACCCCGCCCGCACCGGAACTTCCCGCCGAAGTCGCCGAGAAAACCTCGGCCAAATACATCGAGGCCTATGAAAAGCTCACCGGCCTGAAGTTGCCCTGACGGCCCATTACGGTCACCGAAAAATCCATGCTTCCCGGCTCCGAGAACAGCAACGAAATCTTCGCGACGAGCGAGGCGGCAACCACGCTCCCGAAATCCCGTTTTCCCGAGCGCGAGCAGAATCCCGCCGCCATCTACCAACTCGTCCACGACGAACTCCTGCTTGACGGCAACGCCCGCCAAAACCTCGCCACTTTTTGCCAGACCTGGGAGGAACCCGAAGTCCACCGACTGATGGACGAGTGCCTGGATAAGAACATCGTCGACAAGGATGAATATCCGCAAACCGCCGAAATCGAGAACCGATGCGTCCACATGCTGGCGGACTTGTGGAACTCCCCATCCCCCGAGGAAACGATCGGATGCTCCACCACCGGCTCCAGCGAGGCGGCAATGCTCGGCGGCTTGGCGATGAAATGGCGTTGGCGCGCGCGTCTCGCAGCCGAAGGCAAGCCCGGCACAAAACCGAATCTGGTTTGCGGACCGGTCCAGATTTGCTGGCACAAATTTGCCCGCTACTGGGATATCGAACTTCGCGAAATTCCGATGGAACAGGGCCGCCTGATCATGTCGCCGGAGGAGGTCATCCGCCGGTGTGATGAAAACACCATCGGGGTGGTTCCCACGCTCGGAGTCACTTTCACAGGCCAATACGAACCGGTCGAAGCCGTCCACCACGCGCTTGACGACCTCATGACAACCCGCGGACTCGACATTCCGATCCATGTGGATGCCGCCAGCGGGGGATTCCTGGCCCCCTTTTGCACCCCCGAGCTTTTGTGGGACTTCCGCCTCCCGCGCGTGAAATCGATCAACGCCTCCGGCCACAAGTTCGGCCTGGCTCCTCTGGGAGCCGGCTGGATTGTTTGGCGCGAGAAGACCGACCTCCCCGAGGATCTTGTTTTCAATGTGAATTACCTCGGCGGAAACATGCCCACCCTCGCCCTGAATTTCTCCCGCCCGGGCGGGCAAATTGTCGCCCAGTATTACAAATTCCTCCGACTCGGCCGGGAGGGTTACGCCAAAGTCCACCAGTCCTGCTACTCCACCGCCCGATACTTTGCCACGGAACTCCCCAAAATCGGCCCGTTCGAAATCCTCTTCGACGGCACCCCGCAGGAAGGCATTCCTTGTGTGAGTTGGAAAATCCGGGATGACGCCGGCCTCGGTTACAACCTTTACGATCTCGCCGACCGTCTTCGCACCCGGGGTTGGCAGGTTCCCGCTTACTCGATGCCCGCCAACCGCGAGGATTTGGTTGTCCAGCGCATCCTGGTGCGCAACGGAGTCACACGCGACCTCGTATCCCTGCTACTCGAGGACTTCAAACGGGCCATCCTCCATTTCGAAAAACACCCCGTAACATGACCTGCACGAGCTTCTGGCATCCCGACGGCACGCCGATGAGTGCCCAGCAATTCATGGAGATGCTCTTCGGAAAGCTCCCGGAGTTTTTTCACAACGAGGAGGAACTGCGCTCCATCTGGAGCGTGCCCGACACGCGGAAGAAGCTGTTGCAGGGCTTGGCGGAAAAGGGATTTGGCCATGAACAACTCACTGAGATGCAGCGCATCATCGACGCCGAGGCGAGTGACCTGTTC
>JBMTBF010000018.1:0-14526 GCA_049429585.1 Terrimicrobiaceae bacterium
CTGCAAAATCCGTCGAGAAAATCCTCGGCACGAAAATCCCCGAAGGCGTTTCGCTCGTCGCCTACCGCACGAAAAATTCCGTCACCAACACCTCCGCCGAGGCTTGGACAAAAGACAAGGGCCTTATTTCCATCTGGCTTCTGGGCATGTTCAAGCACGGCCCGAATGTCACCGTTGTCGCCCCGCTCAAGCCTGGAGCCGGACCGGCGGTCAACTCCGACTACTTCGGCGCTATCGATAAAGACCGCCTCGTCGCCACCGACAAGGCTGTCTTTTTCAAAGCCGATGGCGACTACCGCTCGAAGATCGGCATTCCTCCCGGGCGCACCACCGGCATTGCCGCCGGTTACGATCCCGAGCGCGGCATCCTCACCGTCGTGCGAACTGTCCCTCCCGCCAAAGCCGCCTCGATGCCCTATGTGCGCTCGCAGTGGATGGACCACAAAGACCCGTATGCCGGCGACTTGATCAATGTCTACAACGACGGTCCCTCCGCTCCCGGCAAGCCCGCACTCGGGCCTTTCTACGAACTCGAAACCTCCTCGCCCTCGAAGCCCCTCGCCCCTGGCAAAAAGCTCCACCACACACAAGAAACGATGCACTTCCGAGGCACGCCGGAACAACTCGATCCCCTCGCGCAGAAGTTGCTCGGAGTTTCATTGAAAGAAATCGAATCCGTCTTCGCTAAACCTTGATCCAAAATCCTCCCCGGCAGGGTTGCAGTGGGGAAAGGTGACGGGATAGTGTGCCAGCCATGTCCGAGTCCGTCGTCAAATCCCCGCCGCCCGAACCGATCGATGCGGCGTTCGAAATCTCGCTTCGCCCGCCGCTGTTCGAGGAATTCGCCGGACAAGATAAAACCGTCGAGCGGCTGCGTGTGATGGTCGACGCCGCCAAGGCACGCGGCGACACGCTCCAGCACATTCTCCTCAGCGGCCCGCCGGGGCTCGGCAAAACCACCCTCGCCTACATCATCGGAAACGCCATGGGCGCCGAGGTCCGCACCACCAGCGGCCCGATGATTGAAAAAGCCGGCGACCTCGCGGGCCTGCTTACAAATATCGAGCGCGGCGGCGTGCTTTTCATCGATGAAATCCACCGCCTTTCACCCGCCATTGAAGAATACCTCTACCCGGCGATGGAGGACTTCAAGCTCGACATCGTGATCGACCAAGGTCCAAGCGCCCGCACCGTCCGCCTGAACCTCGCGCCGTTCACGCTCATCGGCGCGACGACCCGCTCGGGCATGATCAGCGACCCGCTCCGCTCGCGCTTCGGAATGAATTGCCGGTTGGACTACTACACTCCCGAGGTTTTGGCCTCGATCGTCAGCCGCAGCGCGGGCCTACTCGGCAGCGCACTGGAGCCCGGCGCCGACCTCGAAGTCGCCCGCCGCGCCCGGGGAACCCCCCGCATCGCGAACAACCTCCTTCGCTGGGTGCGCGACTACGCCCTCGTCCGAGCCGGCGGGAAAATCACCGCCCAAACCGCCTCCGACGCCCTCGCGATGCTGGACATCGACGCGGATGGTTTCGACGAAATGGACAAGCGGATTCTCGAGGCGATCATCGGACTTTTCGACGGCGGCCCGGTTGGCGTGAACAGCCTCGCGGTCGCCATCGGCGAGGAATCCGGAACGATCGAGGAAGTCCACGAGCCGTATTTGATCATGCAAGGCTACATCAAACGCACCGCCCAGGGCCGCGTTGCGATGCCGAAGGCCTACCGCAAAATCGGCCTCGAAGCCCCGAAAAAAGCCGACCCCGGCCAGCCCGAGCTTTTTGGGGAGTAGGAACGATGGACATCTTTCAACAAGTTGCCAGCTTCACGCCATGAAAAATCCCGAGCGGCTCAAGAAAGGCAAAGACCTGCCCGACATACTCAATCTGATTTCGATTTGCGAAATCGACACCAAAGGAGAAGAGTTTGCTTTGATACTGGACCGCTATGCCAACGATGAAACGCGCAGCCTGCTACTTGCCCTACTTAAAGAAGGAAAATGAGACCCTTTTCGACCTTCCCTTGATTGGGGAACTTGAAGAGTTGGCTCGACCATCGCCGTCATTCGCAGAGCAAATTTCCCACGCCACCATGCTTCTGAAATGGCAAAACGGGCGACAGCCAGACCATCCTCCGCGCCAAGCGGAACGGTTCGTGATGTAATCCTATTTGCCTCACGGCGCTTCCATCGCACAGCGGAAGCACATCTGGCATGTGCCGGTAGCGGGCGGGGATCCCAGGCGATGTGGAAGAAGGATGTTTTCGCGGCCTTGGATCGAACTGCCGGGCCGTCGGGTTGACGCCACCTCGACATGTTGCGCTGATCGACCGGGGTCTCGGCGGGCTTGTCCACCCCGATCCGCGCGGCTATTTTCCAAACTCTATTCCTCGAACCGCCATGCCCGCCTTGCTCCTGATCAAAAACCGACGCTGGCCTTTCTTTTTCACGCTTTTCGTTGCGACATGTCTTCTCGCGGCGAGCGCCTTTGCCGCTCCGCTGAAGATCGGTGTCCACGACAAGCCACCATTTGCGATGAAAGCCGAGGACGGTTCGTGGACCGGTTTGGCTGTCGAAATTTGGGAGATCGTGGCGAGAAATGCGGGCCTCTCCTATGAATTTATCGAAGTGCCTTATGAACAAATCCGCCCTGGGATAGTCGATGGGAAACTTGACGCCGCGGTGGGGGAGATTTCCGTTTCGGCCGATGACGAAAAGACAATGGACTTTACGCAACCGTATTTGATTTCAACGATCGGCATCGCCGTTCAGCCACACACTTGGACGATAACATGGATTGATTCGATCAAGGAGTTTTTAAATTGGACTGTTGCGAAATTCCTTTTCGGAACATTTGTCGCGATGCTTCTCGTGAGTTTGCTGATCTGGGTCATTGAAAGGCGCCACGACTCTGGTCATTTCAAGGGAGGCATTCATGGGATTGGCTCGGCCCTGTGGTTTGCAGCTGTTACAATGACGACGGTCGGTTACGGCGATAAAACTCCCTCCACTTTGCTCGGTCGATTCGTCGCGATCTGCTGGATGTTTGTCGGAGTGATCTTTGTTTCAGCCTTCACTGCCACCGTGGCCTCAAGCATGTCGGTAGACCGAATCAACAATTCGATTTACCGGATTCCTGATTTCCGGCATCTCGATTGCGCCGTCTTGAAAGGTTCAACTGCTGAGAAAATTGCGACTCGTTTGGGGATCAACTACACTTCCTATGAATCGCTAGAGGAGGCGCTTCGCTGTCTGAGCGAAAAGAAAATTCGAATCGTTGTTGCCGACAAAATCTCCCTCACCTACTTGCAAAGAAAGATGGCCAAGGAAAAGCCCCCGGCGGAATTTGAAATTCCCGACCTGAAAATCCGCAGCTCGTTTTTGGCGATTCCGGTTCGCAGCCATCACCCTGACTTTGAAGCAATCAATAATTGCCTCTTGAATTTGACTGGATCGCCGGAGTGGGATGCAATCCTCTCACGCTGGATCGACACAGAGTTAGCCACCTTTTGAAGCCGGATTCTTGTTCATTCAGAGCCCTTTTGATTCGCTGAGTGTCATGAGCAATCAAATTCCCGACCAGTGCCGGATTTCTACTGAAATTCGCGTGATGTATTTCGACACCGACGCCGGCGGCGTGGTCCACAACATCGTCTATCTTCGGTTTATTGAAACGGCTCGCACGATGCTCGCGATCCAGATGGGAATGGACTTCGAGGAAATCCAGCGTACAGGCATCCATGCGGTCGTCACCCGCACCGAGATCGACTACAAGCGCCCCGCGCGACTCGGCGAGGTTCTCCGTGTCGAGGGCCGCGTAACCGAATGGAGCGGCATCCGGTTCTGGGTCGAATTCGAGGTTGTCCGCGCCTCGGACAACGAGGTTCTCGCCACCTCCCGGCAAGCTCTGGCACTAGTTCAGGTGGCCACTGGCAAACCCGTCCGCCTTCCTTCCGGATTCCCCGCAAGCCTGTCGTTCGGGAGCTGAATTTATTCGTTTCGCAAGGCCTGCTTGATCGTGTTTACTTCGAGCCCCTATGGAGAATGTCATCATCGTCGGCACCGGATGTGCCGGACTTACCGCCGCCATTTATACCGCCCGCGCCAATCTCACCCCTCTGGTTCTTGAGGGACGCCTCCCCGGCGGGCAACTCACAACCACCACGGCGGTGGAGAATTTTCCCGGCTTCCCCGACGGAGTGGACGGCCCGGACCTCATCCTGCGAATGAAGAAGCAGGCGGAAAAATTCGGCGCGCGCTTCCAATACGGCGTGGTTGAGGAATTCGACGCCGGCAAACCGCATCGCTTGAAAGTCGATGGGAATTGGCTCGAAACAAAAGCGCTCATCATCGCCAGCGGCGCCTCGCCGCGCTACCTCGACATTGAGGGCGAGAAGGCGCTCATCGGCCACGGCCTCACCTCCTGCGCCACCTGCGACGGGGCATTTTACCGGAATGTGCCCGTTTGCGTGGTCGGAGGCGGCGACTCGGCCTGCGAAGAGGCGACCTTTCTGACCCGTTTCGCCTCGGAAGTTTATCTCATCCACCGCCGCGACTCGCTCCGCGCCTCGAAAATCATGGCCGACCGGGCCCTGGCGAATCCCAAAATCAAACCCGTCTGGAACAGCGTCGTCACCGGCTACCTCACCGATGACGCTGGCGAAGTTCGCGGAGTGAAGCTTCAGAATCTCAAGGATGGATCTGTTTCGGAGTTGGAATTGAAATGCGTTTTTGTCGCCATCGGCCATGAGCCGAATACCGCCCCGTTCCGCCACGCCCTGCCTGTGGACGAAAATGGCTACCTCATCCAAAAACATGGCACCCACACCGGGGTGGAGGGAGTTTTTGCCGCCGGCGATGTTGCCGACCATGTCTACCGCCAGGCGATCACGGCGGCGGGCCAGGGTTGCGCCGCCGCCATCGATGCCGAGCGCTGGCTGGCCGACTCCGAGTAAAACCGACGAGTGATTCCACGTGAAATGCGCGGCGGCCAACAACCGCTGAAAATCTGCGACCTCACGCAGTTTTACTCTCCGGTCAGCGGCGGGGTCCGGCGCTACATCGAGCAGAAAGGCGCGTATCTCCGCAAACACCGCCCCGACTGCCGCCACATTGTTATAGTCCCCGGCGAGAAAACCGAATCCTTCGGCGACGAATTCACCCGCACCTACACAATCGCCTCCCCCCTCCTCTCCCACACCTCGCGCTACCGGGCCCTGCTGAAGCTGCACCTCATCGAGGAGGTTTTGGAAAAGGAACGCCCCGACATCATTGAATCCGGAGATCCCTATCAAGTCGCCTGGAAAGCCGTCGCCTCCGGGCGGGGACTAGACATCCCGGTCGTGGGTTTTTACCACTCCCACTTTCCCGAAGCCTATTTCCGCACGATCGCGAAGTTTTTCGGACCCCTCGCCGTCTCGGTGACCGATGAGATTTGCCGGAAGTATGTAACAACCCTTTACAACCACTTTGAGCGAACATTCGTCCCCAGCCCGGTGCTGGCGAAGCTCCTAGCGAATTGGGGTGTCGAGCGCATCCACACCGTCGATCTCGGCGTCGACACAGAAGTTTTCACGCCCGAAATCGAAGATCGGGCCGACACCCGTCAAAAGCTCGGAATTCCTGCAGAGACCCGCTTGCTGCTCTATGTCGGCCGCCTTGCCTCGGAGAAAAATGTGCGGACGCTTTTCGATGCCTTTTCGATTCTCCACTCACGCGAATCTGGCAAATACCGGCTCCTCTGCGTGGGTGACGGCACCCAGCGCTCGCTCGTCCAAAACCTCGAAGCCGAAACCCAAGCCGTCCACTGGCTTCCCTTCTGCCCCGATGCCGGTGAACTCGCCAAACTCTACCGGGCGGCGGATTTGTTTGTGCACCCCGGCGTGCAGGAAACCTTTGGCCTCGTGGCGCTCGAGAGCCAGGCCTGCGGCACGCCGGTCGTCGGGATCAAGGGTAGCTATATGGATCGGATCATTTTCACCGACCAGAAACAATGGGCCACAGAAAACTCGCCTGCGGCGCTCGCAGAAGCGATCAACCTAAAGTTCACCCAAAACCTCCCCGCCGCCGGCCTCGCCGCGAGTATGGAAGCCCGTGAGCGCTATTCGTGGAAAAGCGCTTTCCACCGACTCTTCCAGATCTACACCGAGGTCGTGAACCAATACTCGCCATGAATCCAACCCGCGGAGCTGAACTCCCCGTTACCATCGAAAGCATCGGCTACGGAGGCGCGGGTATCGGCCGCCTGCCTGACGGGCGCGTTTGCTTTGTTCACGGAACACTCCCCGGCGAACGCGTTCTGGTGCGCATCGTAAAAGAAAAGAAAAACCATGCCGAAGGCGAGGTCGTCCGGGTTCTCGAGGCCTCCCTCCGCCGTGTGACCCCGAAGTGCCCGGTCTACGGTGAATGCGGCGGCTGCGCCCTCCAGCATGCCGACTACGACCTCCAACTCGAAATCAAAACCTCCCAAGTCCGCGATCTCCTCCGCCGTTTCGCCAAAATCCAGCAAGCCCCGGTTGCACCCATGATCGCCTCCCCGTTGCAGTGGAACTACCGCAACCGCATCTCCGTCCATCTCGACCGCCAGCGGATCGGATTCCACCACCGCAAATCCCATCACATCGTGGATATCGCATCTTGCCCGCTCGCAACGGAGGCGGTGAACTCGCGTCTCGCCGACCTCCGCGCCCATCCTCCGCGCGACAAATCCCGCGTCACGCTTCGAGAAGCCAGAGATGCCGTTGGATTTTCGCAGGTCAACGATGGCGCCGCCGAATTCCTTGCCGCGACTGTCGTGGAAATGGCTGGGAGCGGAAAATTCCTTGTCGATGCGTATTGCGGTTCGGGATTTTTCGCGAAGCGCCTGATTTCCCGTTTCGACCAAATCACCGGCCTGGAATGGAGCCAACCCGCGATCGCCGAAGCCCGCCGCGACGCATCGCCTAACGAAACCTATCTCCCCGGTGCGGTGGAAAACTCGCTGGCTGGCGTTTTGTCCGATGCCCCTCTGGCGGAGACCACGCTGCTTCTCGATCCGCCTGCCGAAGGCCTTTCCCCCGATGTGGCGCGCACGATTTTGGAAAATCCCCCGGCGAGGATTGTGTATGTCTCGTGCGATCCGGCGACCTTCTCCCGCGATACGGCAAAATTTCTGGAACGCTACACGCTGGTGCGCGTTCAACCGGTGGACATGTTTCCCCAAACAGCCGAGATCGAACTCGCCGCGCAGTTCCTAATCGCCTAGCCATGCTGCGGCCTTCGCGGCGATGGGGTTTTGAAGATCGATCAATTCGGGCTTCGGCGTTTTCAGGGCGATAAGCATGTGGGGGATCCACCAACCGAGAAGCAGAAGTAGAGTGACTGGAAGAAGTTGTCCTAGGCGGCGTTTCCAAGGATTCCACTCTGCCAACGCTCGACCTCTAAGCGTTTCGATCAGGGCGATCCCCGCTACCAGCAATGCACCAAACAAAACAGGCACGGAAAGCGCATTCAGATACAACGCCTGACGCCAATCCCCTGAAAGTAGCGCCGAAGCCGACCGCGTGCCCCCGCACATCGCGCACGGCAATCCGGTGAGGCTGCGAAATCCGCACGGCAAGGCCGGTAACGAGGAGTGGAGCGCCAAAAACGCGAGCGCCAATCCCACCAACGAGGCCAAACCCAATCGGAGCCAACGCTCGTGAGGCAAGAGCGGCGGATGCGTGGCTTTCATTCCTCGTCCTCGACGGCAGGGCGTTTCTTTGGCTCGGGGGAAATCAGGAGCGTGATCTCGCCTTTGGGCGGATGCTTTTGAAAGTGGGCGAGAAGTTCGACAGGCGTTCCCCGGCGGAATTCCTCGAAGGTTTTGGTGAGTTCGCGCGCGACGCAGACCGGGCGTTGAGGAACGATTTCAACCAGAGCGGCGAGGGTTTTTTCCAACCGGTGTGGAGACTCGAAAAAAATGGCGGTTTCGTCGCGGGAAGAGGCCTCGGTGAGTTCACGGGCACGGCGTCCGCTTTTGACCGGCAGGAATCCACCGAAGAAAAACCGGTCGCTCGGAAAACCCGAACCGACTAGCGCGGTGAGGACAGCGGATGGGCCTGGAAGCACGGCTACAGGCAAGCCGCGCTCGATGCAGGCTTTGATCAGGCGGTGGCCGGGATCGGAAATGCCCGGCATTCCGGCATCCGTGATCAAAGCGACATGGGCTCCCTCGGCGATTCGAGCGGCAAGCTCGCCGCATCGGGAGGATTCGTTGTGGCCATGGAGGCTGATGAAGGGCTTCTTGATGCCGAGGTGCTGCAGGAGCAGACCGCTGTGGCGGGTGTCCTCGGCGGCGACAAGATCGGCGGACCTGAGTGTTTCCACCGCGCGAAGGGTGATGTCCTGACGGTTGCCGATGGGGGTGGGAACCACGCTCAACACGGAGAGCGGAGCGCGATTACCAACCCTCGCTCAGGCGGGTGGTGAGGTTTTCAGCCAAGTCCATCGCCGCGTTCGACAGGCCCTGCCGCTCGAGGGTTTGGAGGTCGTTTCCGCTAAAGAAGGAGGTCTGTCCGAAAACCTTCCCCTGCATGAGCACACGGCCCGTGCCTTGGTCCACCACCTCGTAGCGCGCCGTGACAGTGAGGCTGTATTCACTGGTCGCGAGCACATTGTTTTGAACGGAGCGGAGGGCGCCGCGCCGGATTTCTTCGATTACACAATACACGACGGCATCGGCTTGGCTCGTATCCACCACACGATAGGTGCCGTCCTGCTGGAGTTTTTTGACGAGCGTGTCGGCAAAAAGAACCTCGATGCGGGACTCGAAGGTGTTGTTCTTGAAAGTCGGCACGGCCAGGCTGCGAACGGAGCGCATGGGCGTGGGGCGGATTTCCCCGAGATGGTAGCCGCAACCCGCCAAGGAGAAGGCAATGATGAGGAGAAAGGCGATTCGGGTTTTCATTCGGAGGGAAGCGCGGGTTCGACGGCGGGCATGGGAGCGACATCGCGCGACTCGGTGCGAAGGCGGGGTTTGCTCACCATGGGAAGTTGATCGGGCACAATGTCGCGGGTGGGCGGACCATTGAAATCCGCAAGAGCCGATGTTTCCACCTGGGCCTGGAGGCGGCGGCGGAGGGCGGCGGTTTCGCCGGTTTGCAACTGCTCGGGCCCGGTGCGAAGGCCTTCGTCGCCAACCTCGCTGCGTAGGACTTGAACCCGGTCGCGCGCCAGCTTCGCATCCTCGGAATCCGGTGCGCGACGGATGATGTCATTGTAATAAATGGCGGCGGCGCGGAAATTTTTGAACCGGTCGTAGAACTTGGCGATGTCCATGAGGTCGTCGGTTTCCTCGCCCGAGAGTTTCTTGATGTTGTCCTCGGCCTGCGGGGTCTTTTCGCTCGAGGGGTATTGGAGAACGAAATCCTCGAAAGTGTTTTTCGCCGAAACGAGCGAGGAAAGGTCTTGGGAACCGCCGGTTTCTCCGACCCGCATGTAAATATATCCGATCTGGTAGAGCGCATCATCGGCGATGGCGCTGTTGGGATAACGGTCGAGGACGGCTTGGTAGGCGTTTGACGCCTCCTTCAACTTCCCTTGGCGCTCGTAGGTAACGCCGAGGTTGAACTGTGCGATCGGGGCGTTTTTGCTGAAGGGGGAGTTTTTAACGATCGAGGCGAACATCTCCTCGGCGCGGTCGGTGCCCGGTACAATGGGAAGCCAGAGGAAGGTCAGTTTTTTTCCGGCGAGGTATTCGTTGGCGATCACAACCTGGCGGCCCACGGCTTTCTCGAAGTCCTGCGTGTCGGGGTATTGGGTGATGAGGGTTTGGTAGGCATCGAAGGCTCTTGAGGTGTTTCCTGAGGATTCGTAAAGCTCGGCGATGCGGAATTGGGCCTTGGCCGCGAGCGGGGAAGCCGGGTTGTTTTTGATAAAGCGGCGATAGGCCGAGATCGAGCGGCCAACCGAACCCCCATTGTCCGAAGCGGCAGCCAGATCGTAAGCCGCGCGCTCTTCGGGAGTGGATGTGAGGTTCATCTGCTGGCGGGGCGGGGTGGACTCCTCGGTGGATCCGGCATTTTGGGAATGGGCCGGGAGGCAGAGCGCGAGCACCAAAACCAGACAGGAGAAAAAGAAGCGCAACGACATGATTCGGTCGCGAAAGTTAGGGAGTAGCTCCAGCGTCGTCAAGGTTGTCGGGACAAGTCAGGGAACGGAAAAACAACGCACCCCGGAAAAGTTGAAGCCCGTCGCAACGATTGCTGCAACGGGCTTCTGTTCCCCCCAGAACGATTTCAAAGTAACACCCCACCCACTCGACACAAGTATTATTTTCAAAAAAATTTCGCCGCCCGTTTTTTGAACTGTCGCAGCGGATGGGCTGGACAAAAAAAATTGCCCCTCTCGTGCCGTTTCGGAGCAGTTCCCGTTCCCTAAGTTTAGGGTGGATGACCGCCCTTCGGCCAATCTGACTTCCAATGAAGGCCTGTCATTTCGACCGGGAGCCGAGCCTCCGGGAATAATGAAACATCGGTCCGGGAGCTTGCTTCGTTCAATCGCGAACACAGAAGGGCAAATTTTTTGCGGACGGGCCGCGGAAATTTGTCGGGGTTGGAAAAGAGCGGGTTTTCTAATCGAAAGGTTCCTTCGCCAAAGATCAAAGTCAAGGTCGGCCATGGAATTTTTGAAATGACACGGCGCGGTCTTGTCGCGCTTCCCGCGATCCTGTTTTCTCATCAGTTGTGAAATACGATTTCGAAAATTGCCCCGACCGCGGCGGAACAGGATCTCTCAAATGGGAGCGCTTTGGCGGGCGCGATGTCGTTCCCATGTGGGTGGCGGATATGGATTTCACTTCACCTCCCGAGGTGGTCGAGGCCCTGCGCGCCCGCGTGGGCCACGGGGTCTTCGGCTACACCGTGCCGCCGGCTTCCACGGTCGAGGCGGCGATCGGGTATCTGCAATCGCGCCACGGCTTCGCGGCGACAGCCGAACAGATCGTTTGGTTTCCCGGATTGGTTCCCGCGCTGAATGTTGCCTGCCGTGCCTTCGTCGCCCCCGGCGAGGAGGTGCTCACCTGCACACCGGTTTATCCCCCATTTTTGACCGCTCCGGAAAATGCCGGTGTCGGTTTGAAGACTGTAGATCTGGTGGAGCAAAACGGGATTTGGGAAATCGACTTCGAGGCGCTCGATGCAGCGGTGACTCCTCGGACCAAGCTCTTCATTCTTTGCAATCCCCACAACCCGGTCGGGCGCGTTTTTCCGCGTGCCACGCTGGATCGGCTCGCGGAGTTCTGCCGGCACCATGGCTTGGTTTTGATTTCCGACGAAATCCACTGCGACCTCGTTCTCGACGACCTTCCGCACACAAGTGGGTTGAAGCTTTCCGGTCCGTCGGTGCTTTCCATGTTTGCTCCAAGCAAGACTTTCAACCTCGCCGGCTTGGCGTGCGCTTTTGTTGTCATACCCGATGCCACGACGAGGCGGATTTTTCAAAAAGCGGCGAGGGGCTTGATCACCGAGATCAATGCGTTTGGCTACACCGGCTGCGAAGCCGCGTTGAGGCACGGTTGGGACTGGCATCGCGAGATGATCCAAGTCCTACGCTCGAACCGCGACCGCGTGGAGGAATTCGTTGCCACATCCCTTCCAGGCATCCGCACCTGGCATTTGGAGGCGACCTACCTCGCATGGCTGGACGCGCGGGAATTGCGGCTGCCGAACGCGGTGAGGTATTTCGAGGACCATGGCGTCGGGCTCTCCGATGGTGTTCCATTCGGCGCACCACAGGGCTTCTTGCGTCTGAACTTCGGTTGCCCGCGCACGCAACTGGAGAAGGCCCTCGACCGGATGGCGCGGGCGCTGGCGAACCGATGATCCACCCCCTCCACTCCAAGCCCCTCTGCCGCGCCGAGGATTTGGGGATGCCGATTCCCGCCTCGCCCCACGCTGTTTCCGTGTGCTTGCCGACTTGGGCGGACATCCTCGGCTACGAGGAGAAGGAACCTCGTGTCATCGACCGGATGCGGACCGGTTACCCCCGCTTTTTCCTGCATCCCCTCATCAAGAGGGTGTGCGCCGAACTGAACACCGGGCCTGGGTGCGAGACGCTCCCCTTCGCGAACGAAGCGGCGGCGAGGGAATGCGCCGCGATCACCAAAGGCGAAGCCCGGAATATCGATGGCCTGTGGGCGGCGTTTTTTTCAGACAATTCCCTGCAAACCGCCCGCGCCTATTGGCAGCACGCCGGCAGGATCCTTTCCTCGCGCGCCGCCGAGGATTGGCTCGCCACCCGTCATCTCGCCCCACCCTCCCCCGCGCTGGAACTTCGTATGCGGACCCGTCTCTCCGAATGGAGCGGGATTCCAGTGGAAAAAATCAACCTTCACCCGAGCGGTATGGCGGCGATCTTCGGGGCGTTTCAACTCGTCACAGCCCGCCGCCCGGGCCGCCGGACCGCGATGTTTGGTTTTCCCTACACCGACACGCTGAAAATCCTCCAAAAATTCGGCCCTGGCGTGGAGTTTTTTCCGCAGGGTGACGCAGGGGATTTGGCGAAGCTCGCCGCTCTCATGGAACGCGAGGAATTCGCTGGAATCTTCTGCGAAGTCCCGAGCAACCCGCTTTTGAAAACCCCGAACCTGGTCGCGTTGGCGGAGCTGGGCCGCCGGTTCGGAACCCCGATTATTGTCGATGACACGATCGGCACGGCGCTGAATGTGGATGTCACTCCCCATGCCGACCTTGTTGCCACGAGTCTCACAAAGGCCGTCTCCGGCGAAGGGGATGTCATGGCCGGAGCACTGTCGTTTTGCTCGCGACTTCCCGACTTGACGGCCCCCAGCCCGCAATCCGGAGGCCTCTATGCGCGGGACCTCGAGGTTTTGGAGAAAAACTCCCGCGATTTCCCCGGGCGCCTGTCGGCCTGCAACGCCAACGCTCTGACCCTCGCCCGGTTTCTTGAATCCCACCCCGCCATCGAAGCCGTGTGGTATCCGGGCCTCGCCCCCTCGCCCGCCTATGAATCCCTCCGCAAGCCCGGCGGCGGTCACGGAGCCGTGCTGTCGTTCCTCCCGATAAATGCCCGCGAAAACACCCCCCGGATTTACGAAAAACTCTCCGTTTCGCGCGGTATCAGCCTCGGCACTACTTACACGCTGGTTTCACCCTATGTGCAGCTCGCCCATTACCACGAACTCGATTGGGCCCGCGCCTGCGGCATCGACCCCCACCTCCTCCGAGTCGCAGTGGGAGCCGAGGATCCGGCCGAACTCCTCGCGCGCTTCGAATCCGCACTGGGATAGAATCAGGAACGGGCATCCACCAGCTCCATCTAAACCAACTGATGACTTTCGGGCTGCATCACCACTTCGCTCAGAACGAGGTGCGGTGGCGCATCGATCGCTTGCTGGATGAGATCGGCGGCGGTTGAGACCGGAATCATCTTGTCGCGCTGCACGGCCATTTGGATTTTGTCCCAGAATGGTGTGTCCACACCTCCGAGATGGTAAAGGCAGAATCGCACACCCGAGCGTTGGTATTCTTGGGCGAAACATTTTACCATACCCGTGACCGCGTATTTGCTGGCGACATAGGCCGAGGCATTGCGCATCGGGGCCTTGCCGAGGATGCCGGGGATCGTGATGAACAGGCCTTTCTTCGCGGCGGCCATCGCCTTGCAGGCCTCGCGCATCAATAAAAAGGTGGCGCGGGTATTAACATTCATCACTTGGGTGAATTCGGCATCGGTCGTTTCGGCAGCCGGCTTGATCAGGCCGACTCCAGCGGCGTGGATGACGACATCGATTGAACCGAGGGTTTCCAGCGCGGTGGAGACGACTTTTTCGGCGGAGCCGGGAACGGTGAGATCGGCGGCGAGATGCGGCCCGCACCCGAGTGGTGCGAGTTTTTCCTCCGATCGTCCGGTAAGGAAAACCGACTCCCCTCGTGCGGAGAGGCGTTGAGCGAGTTCCGCTCCGATTCCACTCGAAGCGCCAGTGATGAGAATATTGGCCATGCCCACTCATACGACCCGCTATCGC
The DNA here is from genome assembly GCA_049429585.1 of Terrimicrobiaceae bacterium. Taxonomy (GTDB): domain Bacteria; phylum Verrucomicrobiota; class Verrucomicrobiia; order Chthoniobacterales; family Terrimicrobiaceae; genus UBA967. The sequence continues at coordinate 14,004 of JBMTBF010000018.1, forward strand.
GGCGGGTTGTCGAAATCGCACCTTGCCCCGGTTGGAATCGGGACTAGTTTTCTCCGCGATGGCGGACGGTCGCTCTGTTTGTGCCGCGAGGCACGAGCGGAGAGGAAAGTCCGGACACCACAAGGCAGCATGCCGCGTAGAATGCGCGGGAGGCCGGCGCGAAAGCCCCGGTCGACGGACAGTGTCACAGAAAACAAACCGCCCACCGGCGCAAGCCGGCGGGCATGGGTGAAAAGGCGGGGTAAAAGCCCACCGCCCCGAGCGCAAGCGAGGGGGCACGAAAAACCCCATGCGGTGCAAGACAGAACAGGAGGGACCGGGCCGCCTGCCCGATCTCCGCGAAAGCGGGGTACCTTCCGGGTATTGGTCGCCGTTCCGCAAGGAACCGCCGCCGGCGCGAGAGCCCCGGTGTCGAGACAAATGACCGTCCAGACCTGCGGCGCGAGTCGCGGGTTGGACAGAATCCGGCTTACAGCCATCACTCAGCGGGGGCGCTTCGGCAACGGGGCGCCCCCGGCCTTTT
>JBMTBF010000019.1:0-14377 GCA_049429585.1 Terrimicrobiaceae bacterium
GGCCGCGGGGGCGAACCAAAAGGGGATAGCTGAAGTGCACATTCACCTCGGCCATGAGCAGCGCCGCCAGCACGCCGGAGAGATCCCCCGGGCCCTCTGCGAGTTCGACAACCATCAATTCGCACTCACTGTGAGGAATGTCATGCTCGCGGAAAATCTCTGCCGTTCGGTCGGGGTCGCTCACGATCATGCGACTGATGGCAGTCTCGGAGGATTCGGAAATGCTGAGCGCCAGCACAACGATATTGTTTTCATCGAGGAGGCGGACGAGTTCGATCAACGCGCCGACCTTGTTTTGAAGAAAAACGGAAAATTGCCTGACCTGGGGGGAGTTCAGCTTCTCGGTCGTGGCGGGCGTCATAGGAATTACTTGTAGGAATATACCATGCAGGTGTCCGCCTTGTCACCTTCGGTCAACTCGAGCCGCACATAGTATCGGCCGCTGCGCGTCGGGGAAACTCCGGCCGTGGCGGAATTTTCTCCTGCCAATTCCTCGCCTCCCATGGAATTTCCCTGCGGGTCGAAAATCGCAAGCCGGATCATGGTTCCGGGGGCGAGGTGCGCGGCGTGGAAGGAGTAGTTGTTTTTGGCGAAGAGGTGAACCGCGATGGTGACGGGTTTGTTTTTTTCCAGAACGCCGCGCCAGAAGCCGTCGCGCAGTGCATGCCCCTGGTTTCTGTTGGCAGCTGCGACTTCTAGCGCACGGGTTCGCGGCGTGTTGGTGGATGGGTTCGCGTCGAGCGGCGCGGGCTTGGTCTGTGGGGCACGCGGCTCTTCGGCGGTTGCCGGGGCGAGAATCGCGGCCAAAGATAGAATAACCATCGTGCGCTTCATGGCTTCGGGGGAGGTTCGGCAGAGGCGTTGAGCAGCGTTGCCATGGTTGCGGCGATGTAGCTTATCGAGTCATCGGCCAGAGGGGTGTTCTTCGCCATGTGCGGTTTGAGGGTCTCGAGGCGGGTGCGGATGGTTTCGGCAAGGGGATTGGCGCGGGATTTTTCCGTCATGCCACCCAGGCGCTCGAGGAGATGTTGCAGGATCACAGGTTGTTTGAGCAATTCGGTGGCGTCCGGGTCTGGATTTTGGATAAGAAGGGCTGAGGCGATTTCCATTTGCCGCACCCACGATCCGATCATCAGAAACACTAAGAGGTCGTAGTCGTTCTGATCCTGCATCGAAAGCCGGATGTCGTTTTGCATGGCATCCAATTCCTCTCGCAATGTCCGCCATTCGCCTTTGTCCGCCAAGTCGGAGATGTTCTGCCCCCGGGCGAGGACATGTTGGCTGACGCTGAGTTTTTTCGCGAGATTGAGGATGTCCCGGCCGAGGTTTTTGGCGGCTTGGCCGTCCTGCGCCTCGATGGCGACATAGCAGTCGGCCAGAAGAACGCCGACTTGGAGGGCCAGATGCTCTCGTTGGGCCGTGGTGACAGGCACCGAGGGGCGGAGGATTTTCGTCCAGTTCGGCTCGAACTGCTTGTCCACCGCTGTGAAAAATTCGCCGGAGGACGGGAGCGCCATGGTTTCCATGAACACGGCGGAATTCATTTCGGCGGCCTCGAGTTTCGGGAGTTCGGCGCGGCTTGTGGCTACGCAAAAAGATAGAATAGCAGCGGCGATCGAAACGCGAATGGTCACGGGTGAAAAGTAAGCTCTGAATGGAAGGATTTCAAAGTGGGAAAGCCGCCTCCCGGCGGGGAGGGCGCCGTGAGGCGGCGCGCGGGTGGATTTTGACCAGGTGGCTCGCGAACGGCGTGCGGCCCCACAGCGGGAAAACCTCGGTTTGCAAACCACGACCCTCGAAAACATCGACAATTTCCTCGCGCGTCGGGAAATTGATTTCCCCGCCGCGAATCCAGCCTGTTGCGCGGGTCCACCACTCCTCGAGAAGTGTCGCCACATAGCGCCAGCCGGTTCCCTTCAGCGCGGAACGGATCAGCACGAGGGAGCCTTGCTCGGCGGCCTCGGCCAACCGATGGAGCATCCGTTGCTGGTCCTCGGGTTTGAGATAGTGGAGCACATCGAACATGCAGACAGTGGCTCCTGGCGGAATCCGTGTGGAGAGCGCATCGCACACCTCGAAACCGGCGTCTTCGAACGCATAGTAGCGTACGGCCTCCTTGCCGAGGTTCACCTTCCAGGCGGAAATATCCGAGCCGCGATAGCGCAAAGCGATGCCTGCGGCTCGCAGGGAGATTCCGAGCAAACCCAGCCCGCACCCGATATCGACCACCGGTTGGTTCCGTTGCACGATTTCACGACGGGCGAGTGGAAAGACGGGATCCCAGGCGATTTTGCCACCCACATACCCGCGCAACCAGCGCGAGCGCCCGTAGGCCCGGGAAATGTCATGGATCGAATTGTCTTTCGGCATCCCCTAGAGTCCCGCTTGCAACGCCGCCCGGATCTGGGCCGCGATGCGATCTTCGGTTCCTTCCGAAATCGTTTGTGATTCCGAGCGCGCGGTCGTGACCGCGGCGAGTCCAGCCGCCTGCCCGATCGCCCAAGCGGTTCCGATCACGCGGAGGGCGCCTTGAGCCGCATACGCAGAGGAAATGCATCGTCCAGCCATCAAAAGATTCCCGATGTCTTTTGAAATAAGGGATCGCAGCGGCACCGGGCAAGCCTTCGACCGGCTGGGATCGAGTGTCACCGAGCCCAAAAGCGAGGGGTCGGCGAGTTGAGGCCAGCCAGATCGGCAGACGGCATCCTCGAAATCGGGGCACGATTGCAGGTCCCCCTCGGACAAGCGGTATCGCCCGGTCACACGGCGGCTTTCGCGTTCACACTGCTGCGCCGGCACCACGGCAACCTCGCAATTTTCAAAACCCGGCATTCCCGAGCGCAAAAACCCGCCGAGCTCGATCGCGAGATTCCCGCTCAAAATCTGGAAGCGTATCAGCGAGCCGGGATTCAAGGCGCTGAAGTGGTCCCCCTCCGCATCCAGTCCTACGCAGGCGTCGGGATTTTCATCGATTTGAACGAGTCGGATCACGGCGAGCCCGATTTGCGGCGAGAGCAGGCCCTTGCGAATACCAGCCACAAGGCGCTCCGAAAAAATCCGGCGACCTTCTTCGTCGAGGGCATCGGCTTCCTGGTTGCGGATCAAAAAAATAAACGCCTGCCTGCGGCGGGAGCACGACTCCGTACCCTCGAAATCCGCGCCCGCGAGGAACGCCAGTTCCGCCTCGCGCGTGGAATCCACAAAAGCGCGCGCCCGCACAGGTTCCGCGCGGCCCTCGAATCCCACGCTCTCGATCCGCGAATCAGCCGCCTCCACCGTGGCCAGCGAGGTGTTCAGCGCCAAGGTCAGGTTTTTTTCCCTTTGGCAAATATCGAGGCACTGCGAGGCGTATTGGATCGGTGATTGGAAAAGCACATCGAAGGGCCCCACGCGCCGGGGTCCACTGGCGGCCTCGGAGTTCAACAACCGCTCGGCGAATTCGAGCGCAAGGCCGCCGTTCGCAGGACGCGGGATCATATCCTGGCTGACGACATGCAGGCCGCAGAGGCTGTGAACAAAAGTATTCAAAGAAAAGCCCCCGATCGACTCGGTGCTGCTGAAAAGGAGGGTCTTGGCTCCCTCGCGTGCGGCGGCGATCGCTGCGGCGAAGCCCGCCGGGCCGGAGCCATCGACGATCACATCGTATTCGGATTCGATTTGAGAGGGGTCGGTCGTTTGCAAAAGGGAAAAGAGGTTATTCTGGTGATGGCCGCAGAGTTTGATCAATCTCGCCCGGAATGGCAAACCGAGTTCTCCCTCTTCACGAGTCTCAGCCTTTGATGGCTGGCAACGCCTCGGCGCGCCCTGCGGTTGGCTCCGGATGGTTCGGTCAGCAGCGGGCCTTTATCTGCTTCTACCGGCGTTGCCTCGCCTTCACCGCATGGCTTCTGTTGCGGAAACGCCACGCCGATCGCGAAGCGGATGTCGCCGCCGTGCGCAGCCGTCTCTCGGTGGATAGTGGAGCGTATTTTTCCGACCTCGCCGCACGGAATCTTGTGCACTGCGAATTCGAGGGTTTTGAGGAGGCTGTCACTTGGAAAGGCTCCATCCTCTGTGCGAACCACCCCTCGATCCTCGATGCCATTTGTTTTTTTTGGAAAATCCGGGGGCTCGGCTGTGTGGTCGGTATGAAGCCGTGGGGGAATCCACTCCTCTCTTTTCCCGCGCGAATCGCGGAATTCGTCCCGCGCGATCCTGCCCTGCGCATGCTCAAGGAATGCCGCCAGCGTCTCCAGCGCGGCGAGAACATCCTGCTCTTTCCCGAGGGAACCCGCACCACGCGCGGGGCGTTGAATCCCTTCCACGACGGCCCCGCCCTGCTTTCCGTCAAGGCCCATGCGCCGATCCGCACGGTTTTCATCGAGACGAATTCCCTGTTTCTCGGAAAGGGCTATTCTTTTTTCAAACCCACCACCGAGCCGATTGTCTTCCGCTTCTCGCTCGGCGAGGTTTTCCAGCCCGCTCCGGGCGAATCGGCGCGCGACCTCTCGCGCCGCCTGGAAAGTTACTACCGCGATCGCCTCGGCCGCGACGGCGAGAGGATTTTCCGGCTGTCCGGTCCAATGTTTCCATGACACGCGGAAGCTTCGGGCGCGCGCTTCTGGGTTGGATACTGGTATTTCCGTGCGTGTTGCGGAACAGCCAGTGGTTCGGCCCGGTGGAAAAAACCTTCGCGGCCAGCGGCAACCAAGTGCGGTTGACGATCGATGACGGACCCGATCCGCTCCAGACACCACAAATCCTGGATCTCCTGGCCCGCGAGGGAGTGCGTGCGGAGTTTTATGTGATCGGGAAAAAAGCTGCTGCGTATCCCTCGCTCTGCCGCCGGATGCGCGATGAGGGGCATGTGGTGCAAAACCACACCTTCTCTCACCCCGCCGCATCCTTCTGGGCCGCTGCACCTCGCCGGGCCTGCCGTGAAATTGGCAAATGCTCGGAAGCCATCTGCCAAGCGGTCGGCATCCCTCCAACCCGTTTTCGCGCTCCGGTCGGAATGGCCAATCCGTTCGTCCATCTAGCGGCGCGCGAAGCCGGATTGCGACTCACGGGTTGGTCGGCTTCCGGTAATGATGGCGTGCCGCACGATCCGGCACGCGTAGTTTCGAAAATCACCGCCGCCCTCCGGCCCGGAGTCATCATTCTTCTTCACGAAAGCCATCTGCTTGGCATGAGGGAGGGACAGCGGGCTTGCACACTCGAATCCGTTCTCGCTAGCGTCCACGGCCATGGTTTTTCCTTTGTCCACGACCCGGCTTGAGCATCGAGCCCTCCTCTTCAAATGAGCGTCGCCGAGCCTGTCACCATCGAAACCCTCCGCGCCCTGCTCGCGGAAAATGTCATGCTGAAAACCGATCCCGCCTCCATCGGCGAGGATACTCCCCTTTTCGGAGCCGAAGGCATCGGGCTCGATTCACTTGATGCCCTCCAAATCATCATTGCGGTCGAGAAAAAATACGGAATCGCCATCGGCGACGCGACCACCGCCCGTGACGCCCTCCAAAGCCTCGGCGTCCTTCGTGATTGGATCACACGTCGCCTTGCCCCGTCGGCTTGAACCCCACCGCCATGGACTCATCCCCTCGCGATGTCGTCGTGATCGGCGCGGGTCCTGCAGGTTCTGTTGCAGGATCCTATCTGGCCCGCGCGGGTTTTAAGCCTCTGCTTCTTGAAAAGTCTCGTTTTCCCCGTTTCACGATCGGCGAATCCCTCCTGCCCTACGGCAATGATATTCTTCGTGAACTCGGCATCTGGCCGGAGCTTGAGCGCGGGGGGTTCATCAAAAAATACGGAGCGGATTTTGCCACGGGCCACAACGAGAGGTTCAACCGGTATTGGTTTCGGCGAGTTTTCGGCGAGTCCCATGAGCACACTTTTCAAGTTGATCGCGCCCGCTTCGACCACTTGTTGATGAATCACGCCCGGGGGGAGGGTTGCGAGGTGTTGGAAGGAGCCAGGGTTTCGGGCATCGAGCAAATGGCGGATGGAAAAACCGCCGTCTCCTGGAGCGATGATGCCGGCTCGCATCGAGTCGAAACCCGTTGGCTCGTGGATGCGAGCGGCCGGAGCGGAGTTGCCGGGGAGTTTTTGAAAATTCCCCGGCGGGCCACGCGTGATCGTAAAATGGTTGCAATCTATGGGCACTTTCGCGGTGTTGCTAGAAATGGCGGCGAGGCCGCAGGCCACACGGTCATTGTGCGTTTCAAGGAGGGTTGGTTCTGGCTCATCCCGCTGGCCAACGACACGACTTCCGTCGGTGCCGTGATCCCGCCAAGTCTACTTCGCCATCATGGCGGAGACCTGAATGCCGCTTTCGAAGCCTGCGTCGGGGCGAACCCCGAGGTGGCAGCTCGCATGTCGGGTTCGGAATCTCTCATGCCGCTCCGCGCCACCGCCGATTACAGTTGGCGACACCAGAGCTTTGCCCGGGATCGCATGCTGATGACCGGCGACGCCGCAGGATTCATCGACCCGATTTTTTCCTCCGGTGTGATGCTGGCGATGAAGTCCGGCCGACTCGCGGCCAAAACCATCCAAAGTCGGGACCCGCTCGGCCGTGCACTCAATGCCCGCGAATGCCGTGCCTATACGCGCGAGGTCGAGGGCTGGATGAAACTCTACTCACGGATCATTCGATCGTTTTACGATCGCGCCGGATTCGAGATGTTCATGAACCCCATGCCGTATTTCGATATTCCGCGAAGTATCGGTTACCTTGTAGGCGGCAAGACCAATCTTCCGCTTTCGCAGCACCTCCGCCTCGCTTTGTTTGATGGCGTTTGTGCCGCGCAACGCTTTTTCCGGCTCGCCCCGCCGATTCCCTCGCTTCGCTGAATGCCCCTCCGAAACTTTCTGATTCTACTCGCCGCCGCGTTTTCCGTGGTTTTCCTCCTGCGCGCCCGACGCCCTCGCGACTACCGCGCCGCCAAATTCTACAAAACCTTCTATCGTCCCGGTGGATTCGAGTTGGGCATTTGGGGGCGCCGCCGCTTCGGGAGGGTCTTCAGCCACCTCATCGCCCGTCTAATCGGTCTCGGATATGCGCTCACGCACCCCCGTGTGCTCCGCGAAATCCGTGCGAACATTTCCCTGCTCGATCCAGCCAAAGCCACCCGGAAAAACGCGGTGAGGCTTTGTATTCAGCAAGCCCTGAATTTCCGGGAATACACCGAACTCGCCTTGTGCAAGCCCGCTGAGGTTTTGGCGATGGTGGGAAATAAATCCGGCATCGAGCACATCGAGCACGCGCGCCGTCTCGGAAAGGGTTGCCTATTCGTCACCGGCCACCTCGGCTTTTTCGAACTCGGCGGTCTCGTTATGTCGCAGATGGGCTATCCGATCACCGCGCTCACCCTGCCCGAACCGACCTCGGAACTCACCAACTGGCGCGCCGATTTCCGCAAGCGTTGGGGTGTCGAAACCGTGGTTGTCGGCGGGGATGCCTTTTCGGCTGTGGAGATCACCCGATATCTCCGCAATGGCGTGATGGTTGCCCTGCTTTGCGACCGGCCATTCGATTCGAACATTGTCCAAGTCGATCTGCCTCACGGCCGGATTCCGTTTTCAACCTCGCCGGTTCTATTGTCGCTCCTCTCCGGGGCACCGCTCGTGGCGGTTTCGATCACACGCCAGCCGGACGGAAAATTCGAGATTCATGCCGACCCCCCGATGTTGCCCGAGTGGCTTCCCGAAGGTCGCGAGGCGACGCTCGCCCATTTCACTCGCAAGCTCGCGCAGGACCACCTCATTCCCATGTTTTCCCGCCATCCCGAACAGTGGCACCATTTCTCCCGACTCGAAAAATGAAAACACCCCACACTCCCCACGGCCCGGGCTTCCGGTTTCTTGATGAATTTTCGATCGAGGGCGATACCGGCATGGGTCGCTGGCATTTGGATCCCAGCCTTACATTTTTCAAGGATCACTTCCCAGGCAACCCCCTTGTTCCAGCGGCGCTTTTGATGGAATCCGCCGCGCAGGCCTGCGGGGCGTTTTGGATGAATGCAGCTGCTGGCTCCGAAAAAACACCTCTCTTCGTCGCCTCGGTCGACGCGATGCGTGTGCTCGCTGCCGCGCGGCCTGGCGAAACCCTCGACATCCGCGTGAAGCTTGTCCGCGAACTCGGCCCACTCGCCCAATTCGAGTTCGACACCGCTTCCGCCGATCGAGCCGTGGCACGCGGCCGGATCACGCTGAGCCGCCAGCTCGCTTCCCCAAATTGAAAATTCCCCCGCGCAGGGAACACAGGTAGTTTTTCTGCCGTGAAATCGTCGAACGAGGTCGTTGTGACAGGATGGGGGTGTGTTTCGCCGCTGGGCGGAAACACCGAGTCCACCTGGTCCCGCCTCGTCGCGGGCGAGGGGGTTCGCGCGCCGATCACCTGCATTCCTGTCGAAGGATGCCGCGTTACCGACGGCGCGGAGGCAGTGATGCCGGACCTTGATTGGCTGCCAAAAAAATCCATTTCACGCCTGAGCCGCGCTGCGCGTCTGGCCCTTCCTGCCGCGCAGGAGGCCATGGCTGACGCTGGGATTCTGGATACCAACGGCCGCTCGATTTTTCCCCGCTTGGAAATGTCGCTCAGCACGACGGCTAATGGCATGGAACTGGGCGAGGAGTTCCTCAAGGGAGTTTGGGCTGGAAGTTTTCGCCATCAAACCTCCCGCGTCTCGCGCTATCCCGCGCATCAGCAGGTCGCCGATCTTCAGCAAAACCTCGGCTTCACCGGTCCCGCGATGGTGGTGTCGAACGCCTGCGCGAGCGGGGCGAATGCCATTGGTCACGCCGCCGATCTGGTGCGGGGAGGATTTGCCGACATCGTGCTCGCGGGAGGTTTCGAGGCGCTCTGCGAACTCGTCTACTGCGGGTTCGATTGCCTCCAAGCCTTGGCCCCCGACCAATGCCGTCCCTTCGACACGAATCGTCGCGGTCTCATGCTAGGCGAGGGCGCGGCGTTTCTGGTGATCGAAAGCGCCGTGCATGCCGCCGCGCGCGGAGCGAAGGTCAAGGGCCGCATCGTCGGCTACGGCCACGCGACAGACACGCACCACATCACACAGCCCGACCCGACTGGCGCGCCGCTCGAAACCTGCATCCGCCGTGCGCTGGTGCAGGCCTCTCTCCAACCCGCCGATATCGGCCACATCAACGCGCACGGCACCGGAACGCCCTTCAATGACAGCGCGGAGGCAGCCGCGTTTGCCCGGGTTTTCACCGGCAATCCTGCACCCCGGCTTGTTTCCACGAAAGCCGCGATCGGCCATACGCTCGGCGCCGCTGGCACGCTCGAGGCCGTTTTTTCGCTCCTCGCGCTGGAAACCCGCCGAATTCCGCCGCAAATCCACACAAGCGATCCGATTCCTGAAGTCGCGGGATGGCTCGCCAGGCCCGGCGAGGTTTTGGAAAAGCCTGTCGTCCTGAGCGTGAATCTCGGCTTCGGGGGATCGAACGCCGCCCTTCTTCTCGCCGCCGCATGAGGGACCCGATTTCGATTTTGGCCGTTGGCGTGTCCTGTCCCGGAGGGACCGGCCCCGCCGCGCTGGAGGCGCAATGGCCGAGTCGCCGCGTTTCCCAGATCACGAATCCCGCCATCACGCGGGAGGTTGCGACGATCGACCTCGCCGCCGAGCCATTCAACCGTTGGCGGATGCGTCCCAGGCTCCGGCGAGCGAGTCCACTTTCGCACCACCTGATCGAAGCCGTCGCCCAAATTCTCGAAGCCCGGCCGGATATCGACCTGTCGCGTGTGGGACTTGTTGGTTCGTTTTTCATTGGCTGCCTTGTCTACTCTGTTCGTTTCTACAAGGGGCTCACTACCGACGGACGCCGCTTCGCGAGCCCAATCCTCTTTCCCGAGACGGTCGTGAACACTCCGCTTAGCCATGTGGTTTCCGAACTTAAAATCGGCGGCCCGGTCTATTCTCAAACGGGGGACACCTCCTGCTGGAGCACCGCCCTGCGCACTGCCGCGCTGTGGCTCGCGAATGACGATGTGGAGCATGTCATCGTGGCGGGAGGAGAGGAGTTCGATCCGGTATTTCTCGACGTGATGCACTCCGCGCGTTGGTTCGGAAGCCGTCCCGAAGCTGGCGTCTCCGAGGGAGCGGGGGCGGTTCTTCTCGGGAAAAAATCCAGCCAGGCGCTCGCTCATATCACCCGCATCGTCGATGGCTTTGCTTTTCGAAATCGTGCCCAAGCTGCAAAGGCGGCGGATAGCCTCCTCGCCGAATTCGATCCTGTGATTCCAGTTGCGGACACCGCCGCGAACTGGACGCGCCGTTTGGCGGCGAAGCCTCTCTCGGGCCGAATGCTTTCGAACTGCTGTGGCGTGCCGAAGTTCGAAGCCTTCACGGCGACCTGTGCGTGGAACACGATCCGTGCCGTCCACTCGGCCGAGCCTCGCGTGGTTGTCCCGTTCTTGGGGCTTTCCCAGCAGATGGGAGCGATTGAAATTTTCCGCTGAAATTAAAACACCGAGTCGCCGATCAAGGAGATACCTCCGTTTGCGAAAAAGACCGGTGCCGGCGGTGCCCAGGCCATGGCACGGGCAGCGTCGTTAAAGATATGTTTCGTCTTGCTGCCGAGTTGAACGAGGATCACCTCACGGCCGTTGAGTTTTCCGCTGGAGACGAGGCAACGCCCGGCAGCGTTTGTGTAACCTGTTTTCATTCCATTGAACACAGGGGAGCGGGTGAGGAGGAAATTCGTCGCCTCGAGCACCGAGACGCGTCCGCTGTTGTGGCGGAATCGGCACTCGCGATGGGCCATCAACTCACGAAGGACTGGGCTGCGGTAGGCGTAAAAAGCGACACGCGCCATATCGCGCGCCGTCGAATATTGCTCGGCGGGCAGGCCATTACTATTCGCAAAGTGGGAGGAATTGGCGCCGATGGCGCGCGCCACAGCGTTCATCTTTTCCGAGAATGCCGATTCCGATCCACTGTGATCCCGGGCGAGTGCGGCGCATGCGTCGTTCATGCTTTTCACCATGACCGCTTCGAGAAGTTGGCGGCGCGGGTAGCGTTCGCCGACTTTCAGGTGGAGCTTGGTGGGTTCTGCGCGGGTTTCCGGAGCGGCGATTGTCACGATTTCGTCGAGGTTTCCGGCCCGGGCGACTATCAAGCCGGTGAGGAGTTTTTGGGTGCTGGCGACGGGGCGCCGGGAATCAGCGTTTTTTTGGAATAGCACCTTCCCGCTGCGCGCGTCGATGAGGATCGCGGACTCCGCAAAGATTTTCGGGGCGTTTGCGGGCCAAACTTCGGTGGCTCCTGCGGGAGGTTCGGCGATAGGGGGGGGAATTGCCACCTCAGGACGGGGAGGTGGGGTGGGAGTCGTGGAGCAGGCGGCGGCGAGTGCCGCGAAGAGCAAAATGGAAAGCAGGCGGGCGAATCTCATGTTCGCCACGGAAGGCGAAAAACTGGCGCGCATCAACGCGAATTTCATCGGCGAGCCCAGCGGAGTTTCGCCGAGGAGGCGCGGGGGTTGGCGCGACATTCGGCGCTGCTGGCGCGAATCACATCCCGTGCGACCTCGGAAAAAATTCCTTCGCGACGGGCGGCTTGGAAGGCCTTTTTCACGCGGCGGTCCTCGCCGGAGTGGAATGTGAGAATGGCCAAGCGTCCGCCGGGTTGGAGGCAAAACGGCAGCGCGCGCAGGAGCGACTCCAGCGCGGCGAATTCCTCGTTCACCTCGATGCGCACCGCTTGGAACACACGGGTGATGGTTTTTTTCAATTCCACCTCCGGGCGTCCGGCCAGTGCGGCACGGATCGCATGGGCGAGTTCGAGGGTTGTGGAAAAACTTCGGCCGGCGAGTTGTGAAGCGAGGATTTGGGCGTGGGGTTCGTCGGAGTTTTCCCGGAGGATTTCAGCGAAGGCCTCGGGGGCGATGCGTTCCAGCCAGGTCGAGGCCGACATTCCCTTGGCAGGGTTCATTCGCATGTCGAGCGGTCCGGGGTGTTTGCTGGTGAAGCCACGCTCCGGGTTGTCGAGCTGCATCGAGGAAACCCCGAGGTCGGCGAGAATCACATCCGCCGCGTCGGCTCCGATCGAGGCCAGTGCGGCCTGGATGCCGGCGAAATTGGATTTTCGTGCTATGAACTCCTCCTTGCCGAACCCTTCCGCGCGGAGAAGCGCCTCGGTGCGCGGCAATTCGATCGGGTCGGCATCGAGCCCGATCAGGCGGCCGCCGGGGAGGATTTTGCGAAGCAACTCACGCGTGTGCCCGCCGTGGCCGAGTGTGCAATCCACGGCGAGTTCGCCGGGCTTTGGCTCCAGCGCGGCGAGGATTTCGCCAACCATGATCGGCACATGCGAGCCTGCGGGAGTTTTTCCCGAGGCGAGAACCTTGGCGATCGTGTCGGGATGCTTTGAGGGATCAAGTTCCTTGTATTTCTCGGAGAAGCGGCGCGGGTATTTCCCCGAATAGCGCGGACGGCGGCGGTGAGGTGTGGGCTCGCTCAAAGCTCGTTGTATTTGCGGTTCGACCCGCGCGCCTTTGTCACCGGATACCGTTCCTCGTTGCGCGCGAGCTTTTGGCGCATCGCCGCAGCAAGGTCGATGTCGCAATTCGCAGCCATCTCGAAAAGCAGGATCGCCACATCGGCCATCTCGGAGGCGAGTTCGTCGCGGCGCTCGGACACGCGGTCGCGGGACTGGTTGGCATCCTGCCAGACAAAGTGCTGGAGGAGTTCCCCCGCCTCGGCCGAGATGGCGACTGCCATTTCCTTGGGGCCGTGAAATTGCTTCCAATCGCGGGCATCGCGGAACTGGCAAATTTCCCGTGTGAGTGTGTGGATGCTGTCGTTCACAGGCGGGAGTCTAAGTGGCCCGCTGCACCTGTGGAGCGCAAAGAAAGAGGCCGCTAATTCAAAAACTCGGCGCCGAGGATGTGGCTGCGGGGTCGGAACCGCTTGGCCTCCGCGAACCAGGCGATATCGAGCGGATTTTTCGGATCGATTGTTTCGATGTCGGTTTTTGCAGCGTCGCGCGCGGGGGCGTTTTGACTGGCAATGCTTCCGGCGCCTTTTTCGATTTTGAAAGATCCCTCGAAATCGTAGGTCCAGTAGTTCTCGGTGCCCTTGGGATAGTTGAAGACCACGATTGCGTGGTTGGCAGCTCTGCCGGTATCGGGGTTGAACGAACGGTAGGTGACAACTTCGGACCAGACGGAGTATTTTTGAAGGGACTCTTTAAAGAGAATCGCTGTGGGGAGGCAGGCATTGATTTCGCGCTCCACCCATTTTTCGGGATTGGCGGGGGTTCCTATTCCGTCGAGCGTCGAGCAGGCGGAGAGGAACATTCCTGCCAAAATCGGAAGAAGCGGGAGCCATTGGGGTGTGTGAGAAATTTCATATTTTAGTAATTTATTAAAAAGCATTTGCTAACGGTTTTTGTATGGCGGCCTGAAAGGGGATTCGATGCGATCAGGGGCTGGAAATCCGTTAGATTGGGGTGAGAGGGAGTCTTTGGAAGTCTAGTATTTGCGAAGAAATAGGGCGTGTATGTGTAGGAGAGCCTTCTGTAACACTTCCGAGTGGAAGATGAGAGATATGAAAAGATGTTCCCGATGTAATACATGCCCTTGTTGTTATGAGCGGGAACTGTGCGGATAGTAGACAATGCGGCCCGATGGGGAAGCTCAATTTTTGAAAAAATCCTGCAAGCGTCGGGCGAGATCATTTTCTAAACGAGTTGGCGTTTTTTCAGAAAGAGCACCCAGATCGTTGTGATCGCGAGAGCGGAGATGCCGCCGAGCAGACCGAATCGCTCGGGCCAACCCTAGGAAGGGAACAAGGGCTCCATAAAGGGCTAGCGCGGGGACGATGGTTGCGTCCGGAAAGACGATCCATCGCCAGACGGGCTGGAATTTTGCGGAACGCGCCATGAGGAACAGCGTGCCGATCGCGAGGCATTGCCCGGTGAGTTGATGCATGCCAAGGCGTTTCGGGCTCACTCCGTTTTTCAAATGCGGCGACATGGTTTCCTCGCCGGATGGGGGGATTGCTTCCGGCCCTAGGTCTACACTCCTGCGGAGTGGCGCTGCGCGCCATCTGTGCTGCTTCGCAGCGCTCGAACTTCGTTCTCATCCCCCGGAATTTTTCAAAGGTGCGCACGCGGAACTGGCGGATGGGGGGGGATTCGAACCCCCGATGCCTTGCGGCATACACGCTTTCCAGGCGTGCGCATTAGACCACTCTGCCACCCATCCTGAGCTGGCGGGATGGTCTTGATAGTCGAGAAACCGGCCGATGGCAATGGCGGGCTCGGAATTTCCGATCAGTGACCGAGAGCGTAGGCGAGGTGCGGGGTGTAGAGCTTCGGCTCGAGAAGGAAACTGTCGTGGCCTTTTTCGGAATGAACGGTGAGCCGGAGGTGAGGCA
>JBMTBF010000020.1:0-14024 GCA_049429585.1 Terrimicrobiaceae bacterium
TCGAGGCCATGCTCGATACCACCCCGGTTGCCAAGGACATTCCTGCCACAGAGATCACCATCCCCGCCACGCGCCCGATTCCCGAGGGGGCTAAAGTTCATTACGCCTATATTACAGGAGATAAGGCTTATTTCGTTGATATTCCAAAATATATGGAAGAAATCGCCAAGATCGTGGATGACCTTAAGAAGGACAAAAGTATCCATATGCCCACCGAGGCCAAATCCGAAGAGGAGGATAAAAAACTGTCTGCCGCAGAAAAAAGGGAAGCTCGTGAAAAAGAAAAAGCCGAAGCCAAGAAGGATAAACCCGTTGTCTTTAATCGTGACAAAGTCCTTCCGATCTTGAATGAAAAACTGAAGAAAATTTTGTCTCCCGGTCTGCAGGGTGGTGTGGGAGCACAGCCTTGGTGGGGGTTTGCTCGTTTGAATATTGGTTTTGACAGAAATGGTGGCACCCCCAATGAGGCGCTCACACAGCCGACCAACGGATTTGCTTCCGATCTCAGTAAACTTCGTCCGCCCAATGATGTGCTCATGTTCGTGGTGGATTCCCCATCCATGTATACCTATGCTCTGGCGAGGGAAATTGCAGAGAAAAAAGGAATACCTTGCGGGTGGACGGTTACTTTGCCTGGCGAAATTTTTTCTTCTACAGACATTCCCAATTTCGCGATCAATCAGACTGGTCCCCCCCCTGTGCATGATCCGAACCGGAAAGCACCGGAACGCGCTCGAAGCACCGGGTCCAAACTGGATTAATCATTGCGTGAATGACTTGGTCGGCTGATCAACCAAGTCGCAAAACGCCTCGACACCCGGCTACTGGACGGCCATTTTCCAGACCATGAACACCAACACCGAAATCCAGCTCTCGCGCGATTGCGACGCGGTGCAGATTCCCAGCGGTCACCCGATCGTCCTGCCCGCCGGCATGGAGGTCGTCGTCACCCAATCCCTCGGCGGCACCTACACCGTGGCCACGCCCGGCGGCCTCGCCCGTATCGACATCAAGGATGCCGACGCCCTCGGCCTCGACGCCTCCCAAGCCCCCGAAAAAATCAAAGTCGAAGGCACCACGCAGGACGCCGTCTGGAACCAACTCAAAACCGTCTTCGACCCCGAGATTCCCGTGAATGTGGTCGATCTCGGCCTCATCTACGATTGCAGCGTGCAAGCGGCCGACGGCAAAACCTCGGTCCTGGTGAAAATGACACTCACCGCCCCCGGATGCGGCATGGGCCCCACGATTGCCGCCGACGCCAAAGGCAAAATCCTCGCCCTCGAAGGCATCGACGATGCCGAAGTCGAACTCGTCTGGGACCCGCCATGGAACCAATCCATGATCAGCGAAGCGGGCAAAATGAAGCTGGGAATCCTTTAAAAACCGGAAAGCGGAAGGCGGATACCGGAAAGAAGATAGCCGTTGGTTTGACCCGAAAACGGCGATTCCCGTAGCGGAATCGCGGAACGCGTTTCGATATCGCTTGATTCGGGTTGAGTCATAAACAGCTCAACCTCTGTGCACTTTGACTCGCTTGCTCCCGCTCGTCTCGCCCTTCGGGCCAACTGGCGTTTCTCTATCTCAAGGCCCCCGCCTTTTCGATTGTGGTGAATCCGGCTGGATTTGAATCTCAATGAAAAAGCCGGAGGACGGATTCTTGCTGGGCGTTGGCTTGGATGGCGAGGGCTTCACTGCTGTGGAGGAAGAGGGCTTGGCGGGAGAAATTCATCGCTTGTGAGGCCTCGACCGGGGTGGTGAGGTGGCCGAGGTGGAATTCCTCGGAGATGGCGTGCTGGCGGTCGAACTCCATCATTTTCTCGATGTGCAATTGCTCGCGGTGGTTTTTGTCGCGCGCTTCGGCGATGCGCATTCCGAGAATTTCGGGGTTCGAGAGAGTGGCGCTGGCGGGTTTGGCCGGGCGCTCGATCTCGGCAGCGTCCTGGGTTTCCAAATCCTCGAAGCGGATCGAGTCGGCAGTGTTCGCCGGGCCGAAAAGGTCGATGCCGTTGAAACGCTCGGCGGCGATGGAATCGAGAGTTTCGCCGTCGAGGGGAGGGGAGTTCCGCAAAAGAGTTTGAAGACGCTCCAGTGCCTCGTCTTGGGTCTGCAAAAAAATCAGCGCGTCACTCAGGACCGCTTGGCAGTCCTGAGCGCGCCGTATGGCCGAAGAAACTTGCGCTTGTCCGGTCACTGCAGTGGGCTCGACGGAGGAAACGGGCTGGTGCCCGTTCTTCGCCGGCCGGTGCGGGTGGCGCCGGTCTTGCGCATTTCTCTCCTGCACGCCGTGCGATGAAGCACACGCGGACGCAGTTTGGCTGTTAATACTGAATGACATATCCGTGTCGGTGGGTTTGCGGATTCCGTTCCGCCGTCGAGCGGCCGCGTAGGTGCGACCTCTACCATTGATTATCGGCCTGGCGTGGCGGGGGTTTAGCCCGAATCTTGAAGAATTTTGACCGCGGATGGCACAGGGAGCACGGAGGAGGAATGGCCCGCGCCAAGCCGTGAAGGAATTTTAAAATGGGCTGGGCCACTCTGGTTCACGAATTTGGTTCCTCGATTCAGCCTCTCGACCTTGCGGTCTTTCCTCCGTGCCCTCCGTGAACTCCGTGGTTAATTCCGCTTAATCTTCAGGGATTGCGGGGTTCCAATTCGTCCACTCGGGCTTCGGTGTCGGGTAGAGTGTGAAGTTTTCGCCGTCCTTGGCGGGGGCGCCCATGGCGGGGCCGTCGGGGGTGGCGAAGGAGACTTGGCCGACCGGGGCGAGGTTGGATTCCGTTTGAATGCGGAATTTGAAGATGCCCACCGAGGCTTTGAGGCCGCTGGAGTCCCAGAAGCGCGAATTGGCGCGGACGAGTTGGTCGAACTTGCGGTCGATGATGACGCGGAAGACGACCTCGCGACCGTCGCTGGAGAGGTTTTTTTCCGTCACTTGTCCAACCGGAATGCCTTTGTAGAGAACAGGCGCGCCGATGTTGATCTGGCTGTTGCTGGCGGTGAGGCGGATGTTCAGGCCGGTGGGCAGGACATTGTCGCTGATGGTGGAGGTGATCCCGATGAAGGAGTCGGTGAGTTTTTTCGAGGAGCCGGGGACGACTTCGATATAGACACCGCTGACGAGTGTTTCGAGGCCGGTGATGCCTTGGAGGGAAATATTCGGCCGGACGACGGAGAAGAGGGAGCCCTCGCGGCGCAGGAAGTCGTAGCCTTCGTCGAGGCGGGCCTTGACGAAAATGTAGCCATCCTCGGGTTCGACGCTTTCCACGATGCCCACGGGGACGCCGAGATAGCGGATCTCGCTGCGGCCTGCGACAAGGCCGCGGCCGTTGTCGAAGCGTATGCGGATGGGAAGGGATTCGGCGCGGGCGGTTTGCTCGTCGGAAAAGAGGCGGAACAAGTCACCGTCGGCAGCGGGTTTGCCGGGATTGCCGAAAACCTCGAAGGCCACACCGCCGCGCACGAGGGATTGGAGGCCTTCGATATCCACCTGCAAAACACCCGGTCCGGCTTTGACCGAGGTGGCGGGGATGCGCCAGAAGCGGGCATTGGAGGCCACGCTGGCCCGGAACTCCGGCCGGATCGCGATTTCCAGTGAGGGTTTGTTTTTTTCATCCAGACCCTTGTGCGTTACGGAGCCAACCGGCACGCCGCGGTGGTAGACAGGAGCACCCTTGTCGAGATTCGGGAGGCTGTCGGCGATGAGACGGATTTTGAGGCCGTCGCGCAGGGCTTGGACGCGACGCCATTCCTCGTCCCCGGGGGAGCGGCCTTGGAACGCCGTGGACGGTTCGCCGCCGGTGCCGGGCTCAAGGGCGAGGTAGGTGCCGAAAATGAGAGTGTCGAGATTCGCGATGCCTTCCAACGAGACGGAGGGTTGCATGATGGTGAACGAGGTCGTGCTGGTGGCGAGGTTTTGGAAACGGGGTTCTAGCCGGGCGGTGGCGCGGATCATTTGCGAGGCTGGATCGGCGGCGATGCTTTCGATGATGCCGATGGGATGGCCGAGGTAGCAAATGGGGGTGAGGCCGGGGCGCAGGCCACGCGATTCCTTGAACTCGATGACAAGGGGAGGTCCGCTGGCGCGGGCGGAGGCTTCATTGGGTTGAAAGGTAAAACGGGAGTTGGGTTGGGCATTGTTGCCCCGATTGCCAAAATCATCGAAGGCAACACCGCCTTGCAGGAGCGCGTCGGCTCCAGGAGCATTGATCGTCAAGCCTCCGGGGCCGAGCGATGCCGAGGTCCAAGGAACCGCCCAGAAGCGGGAGGTGTCGCGGACCGAGTCGCGGTAGGCGCGGTCGATGGTGAGTTGAATGGCGGCGAGCCCGTCGGAGGTCAGCGTTTTTTGGGATACCGCGCCGACCTTGACTCCCCGGTGGTAGACTGGTGTTCCCCGGTTCAAGAATGGAATCCCGGGGCCTTCCACCCAGACCGAGAAACTTTCGGCATCGGGCTCGAGGATGGGGGGCTTGGTGTGGCCGGTGAAATTGTAGCGCTCCTCGCCGCCGGGAGTTCCTGCCTGCAGGGAATTGCCGCGAATGATCGATTCCAAGCCGGTCAACTCGGTGATCGAAACAACAGGGCGGTCGATCCAGAACACGGTGTTCCGGGTGGCGAGGCCTTTTGCGAACCCTTCAAGGCGGACTTTGACGGCGACGCTTTGGAGATCCGCGAGAACACGCACCGACTGGACCGTTCCGGAGTTCACGCCCCGGTAGAAGAGTTTGGTTTTTCCTGCATCCAAGCCCGGGGCCTCGCTGAAGATGATTTCGATTTCCGGCCCTTGAGAGGCCCACTTGGAGAAGAAAAGCCAGCCGGTGGTCAGCGCCGCAAGAACGGGGAAAATCCAAAGCCACGCATTCCCGCGCTTGTGGGAGCCGACGACCTTGCCGTGGTCGGTTTGGAAGTTTTGCGGTTGGCCTTCGTTCATGTGGTCTGGAGGTCGCGTTCCTGCCAGATCAGCCATGGCTTGTAAACATCGGTTGCGAAGATGGTCGCAAGGAGCATGGCCGAATAAAAGAGCGAGCCGGTTTCCGGAATCACACTGGCCAGGATGCCAAGTTGGCCGACGGCAGTCAGGACGGAGAGTAGATAAATATCGATCATCGCCCAGGTGCCGATGCGCATGAGAAAGCCGTGGAGTGCCATGCGGCGCTCGCGCTGAGCTGCCGAGCCATGCAGGGAAAGTATCCATGCCATGATCGAGAGCTTCAGGAGCGGCACGAGCACGCTGGCCAGAAAAACCACGAGCGCCACGGGGGCGAGGCCGGTGTCGTAGAGTTCCCACACGCCCCCCATGACGGTCAGGGGCTCGACCTCGCCGGTGATCGTGATGGTCATTACGGGCAGGAGATTCGCCGGGATGTAGAGGATGAAGCCTGTTAAAACCAGCACGCGGGAGAGATCGAATCGGGTTTGGTCGTTCACGGGTTTTCCTCCAGATCCACCATCACATGGCGGCGGTCGAACGACTGGATGGTCAGCAGCGTGAAGATGGCGAGCAGGCCGACCCAAACGGCGCCGGATTCCCAGGTTACGGTACCGAGGGTGCGGAGCTTCACCACCGAGACAACACAGGCGACGGCAAAGACAGGCATCAGGTTCCAGGCTTCTAGGTTCATCGCCACGCTGAAAAAGAACCGGCGCCAGGGCCAACGGAGCCGCAAAATACAAGTCGCCGACACATACCACGCGCTCAGGAGATACAGGGCGGGAGCCGCGATCGCCGAAAATCCCACCAGCGCTGCCAACGGCCCGTAGCCGAGGTTCCACAACCCCTCGACACCGGTGGCGATGAGGTTTTCCTGGGAATTCCCGGCGACATCGAATTTCAGGATCGGCTGGGTGTTTGCAAGGAGCATGAGGAGGAGCGCGGTCGTGGAAAAGGCCCATGCGGCGAGGATCGAGGTGCGGCCTCCCTTTGAGGATTTCACCTCCGCGCCGCAGCGCGAGCATTGGAGGAACTCGCCAGAGCACAAATGGCGGTCACGGCAATCCGCCCGGCATCGCGGACAGGCCAGCCAGATCTCGCTCAAATCCAAACTTCCGCCAGTGGCACCATCCATTCCTAGAGAACTACTCGGATTTTTTAAAGAGGGGAAGCAGTCGGCCGTAGCCTTCCTTTTCCAAATCCTCGACCGGGATGAATCGGAGCGCGGCGGAGTTGATGCAGTAGCGGAGGCCGGTCGGCGCGGGGCCGTCCTCAAAGACATGGCCGAGGTGCGAGTTGCCCTGGATCGAGCGAACCTCGGTGCGGACCATGCCGTGGGACTTGTCGGCTACTTCTGCGAGGGATTTTTCCTCAAGGGGCTTGGTGAAGCTCGGCCAACCGGTGCCGGAGTCGAACTTGTCGTGCGAGCTGAAGAGCGGTTCGCCGGAGATGATGCAGACATAAACGCCCTCGCGCTTGTTGTCCCAATAAGCGTTTCGGAACGGCGGTTCGGTGCCGCACTGCATCGTGACATGCTTCTGGAGTTCTGTGAGTTCGGGCTGGGATTTGGGTTCTTCGGCTTTCATGACAGTCAGTGGCAGGGTGGCGGCGAGGGCGATGGCGGGGAATTTCATAGCTCGGAAAAAGCCTTGGGCGGTCCGAGGATTTCGCGCAAGACGACGGCCTCGCGCAGACCTTGGGGCGAGGAAAGTCGGGAGAGCCAGGGGCTTCGCGGACGGAGGGCGGTCGTGGCAGCGTGGGTTCGACGCAGGGCTGGGCGGGGGGGGGGGTTGGCTGAAGCTTTGGCAAGGGCGGAGGGGCTGGGGGATCCTCAAAAACAACGGCCGGCGGAGGTGTTGCAGGCAGCGGGCGAGGTTCCTCCACGGGGACGCCAAAAGACTCGAGCATCCGGCGCATGTGCTCCTCGATTTCCTCGCGGGGCGAGGGAGGTTCGGGCGCGAAAACTGGTGGCGGCTGGCCTTGGTTGGCGGCCTCTTTTTCGAGGCGGCGCTTCTCGCGCAATTTCGCCGACCGCTCGATCAGCCAATTCACAAGGCTGATCGCCGCGATGACGAGGAGTAGGACGAGTTGTTCCATGCCGCGTCAGGCGGGGGTGGACGAGCCGGGGCTGGCGATGGATTCGCGCATGGCGGTGTCCGACTGGAGATTCTTCATCCTCATGTAGTCCATGATCCCGAGATTGCCGGAGCGGAAGGCCTCGGCCATGGCGAGCGGGACTTGGGCCTCGGCTTCCACCACCTTCGCCTGCATCTCCTGCGTGCGGGCTTTCATTTCCTGCTCGGTGGCGACGGCTGCTGCGCGGCGCATTTCCGCCTTGGCCTGGGCGACGACCTTGTCCGCCTCGGCCTGCTCGGCTTGGAGCTTGGCACCGATGTTGTCGCCGATATCCACATCCGCGATGTCCACGGAGAGGATTTCAAAGGCGGTGCCGGTATCGAGGCCTTTTTGGAGGACGGTCTTCGAGATGCGGTCGGGGTTTTCGAGAACATCCTTGTAGGAAACCGAGGAGCCGATGGAGGTGATGATGCCCTCGCCGACACGGGCGATGATGGTATCCTCTGTGGCGCCGCCGACGAAGCGGTTGAGGTTCGAGCGCACGGTCACGCGGGCGCGGGCTTTGACCCCAATTCCGTCGCGGGCCACGGCGTCAATGGTGGATTTCCCGCTGGCGGGGTTCGGGCAGTCGATGACCTTCGGGTTGATGCTGGTGCGGACGGCTTCGAGGACGGTTTTCGAGGTGCCCTTGATGGCAAGGTCGATGGCGCAGGCGCGGTCGAAATCCAATGGCAGGCCGGCCTTCGCAGCGGCGATGAGGGCGAGGACGACATGCGAGACATTGCCGCCGGCGAGGTAGTGGGCCTCAAGCGGGTCGGTGTCGAGGTCGATGCCGGCCTTCACAGCTGTGATGCGGTTATCCACAATCAAGCCGGTGGGCACGCGGCGGAGGCGCATTCCGATGAGTTTGGCGAAGGAAACCGCAGCGCCCGCGAGCTTGGCGCGGAGCCAGGTGCCGAAGAAATTGATCAGCACCACCACGATGGTGAGTCCGGCGATGAGGGCGATGCCGAAGACGGCGTAGACAAATAATTCAGGTATCATAGGCGTAGATATACGAGCCGTGACGATGGCACAGATGCTCCCCCGCGCCAGTAAAAACAACCCCTGAGTGGGTGGCTTATTTGCTGCCGGGCTTGATGGCGGGGGTCGCTCTCAAATCCTCGGGGAGATTGGCGGGATCGAAGGTTTCGACATTCATTTGAACGAGCGAAACGAAGGGGCACCCGAAGTCGGGGAGTTGGCCTGAACTGCGGTCCACAATCGAACCGGCCGCGACGACGATGCCGCCATGGTCGCGGATGATTTGGATCGTTTCCTGAACGCGGCCACCGCGTGTGACGACATCCTCGGCGACGACGAAGCGCTCGCCTGGGGAGATTTGAAAACCACGGCGCAGGACGAGACCGCCGGAGCCGTCTTTTTCCACAAAAATGTGTTTTTTGCCCAAATGGCGTGCAACTTCCTGGCCGACGATGATGCCGCCGACGGCGGGGGAGACGACGGTAGAAGCCTCGAAGGGTTTGAGCTTTTCGGCGAGCATTCCGCAAACTTGCGCGGCGATGGGGGCGTCCTGCAACAGGAGGGCGCATTGGAAACACTCGCGGCTGTGCAGGCCGCTCCGGAGAACGAAATGCCCGTGGAGGAGCGCGCCGGTTTTGCGGAAGAGATCGAGGACTTCGTTCATCGGGCTCGGCTTATTTTTTGTTTTTATTCACCCAAGCGATGAAGGCTTCGACTCCGCCTCCACCATAGCCGACTTCGCGGGCGAGTTCGACGCCTTTGCTGTCGAGGAGAATGACAGTCGGGAAGCCGTCGACTTGGTATTTTTGAGCCAGTGCCTGGTTGGCGGCTTTCTGCTCCTCGGATTGAGGGGCGCGGCGTGGGAAGTCGAGCTTCACAGGGACGAGATTCGCGCTGGCGAATTCGGCGAAGGCCGGTTGGGCGAAGACATCCTCGGCTTGTTTTTTACAGGGGGGGCACCAGTCCGAGCCCGTGAATTCAAGGAGGACCATGCGGTTCTCGGCGGCGGCTTTTTTCAATGACTCCTCGTAGTTGGTGCTCCAGAGGTCGGAGGCTTGGAGGGGGACGATGGCGAGTAGAAGGGCAAGGATGGCGTGTTTCATGAGTTAAAGATGGATGTGTTGAATGAGGATTCAAAGGCAAAAAATGGCTATGGTTGGGGAGTTTACTTTCCGGCGGCGATCGGGCATGAGGGAACCATGAAAATCGGACTCGCCACGGACCACGGGGGATTCGCCTTGAAAGAGGAACTCGTCGCAAGGCTCCGACAAGCCGGGCATGAGGTGGTGGATTTCGGCGCGCATGAACTGAATCCGGGCGATGACTATCCGGATTTTGTTTTTCCCTTGGCGCGTGCTGTGGCCGCCGGAGAGTTGGAGCGCGGTATCGCGATTTGCGGAAGCGGCGTCGGTGCCTCGGTATGTGCGAACCAGGTGCGCGGCGTGAGGGCCTGCCTGATCCACGACCACTTTTCCGCGCGACAGGGTGTGGAAGACGACCACATGAACATTCTTTGCATGGGCGGACGGACGGTCGGGCCCGAGGTCGCTTGGGATTTGGTGCGGACCTTCACCGAGGCGGTTTTCAGCGGGGAGGAAAGGCATCTCCGCCGCTTGGGCAAGGTCGAGGCCGGTCGTGGCTAGAAATCAGCCTCAACTCAAAACGATACCCCCATCTGGGCGCCCAACACCAAGGCGTTCGGGATATCTCCTTGGCCACCGGGGTCGAGAATCCATTGCAAGTTGGGCTGAAAAAACGCCGTCCCCGGAAATTGAATGCGATATCCCACTTCCAGCACAGCCTCCCAGTCATTTCCAGAGGCATCAGGTTCCAAGGCTCCGATTTGCCCGGAGGCCAATCCGGCCATGGCCACATCCTCGTCACGACCGGGAATCAGTCCTGTGTAAACCAAGCCGGCATTGATCTGGAACGGCACGGGCGAAGAGGAGTCAGGCTGCGTCAGCACAAAAACCGCCCACAGCGCAAGGCCTTCCGCCCCCTTGTCTTTTTCCCGTAAAACCATCTGGTCGCCATGCCAATAAAACCCATGCGCCGAGGGTCCTGCATCGACTCCCGATTGGGGCGTTGTGGCGAAACCGCCGAACCAATAATTTCCCGGAAGCCCGCTGCCGGACGAGGATTTTCCAAGTTCTGTCGACCATCCAACTTGGCCGATCAAAAGAATCCCGTCGCTGGAATGGATCGCCCAGTCGAAGCCGTGATCGGAATAAAGATCCAGCGTGGTCGATTGAAAGGCGCCTGCCAGAACCTGCCAGCCCGGTGCGGGATCCAAGCGGATTCGGGCACCCCAAACGGCTTCCGGCGATGACGAAAACCCCGGAATCATCGTGAGGGACTGCGGGTTGCTGTCGATGCCGTAGTTCATGTAGAGGCCGTAGATCGAGGAGGTGGCGAAGTCGTCACCGACCGTGAAGCGCCCGGCTTTCAAGGAAGCTTTTCCCTCCGCAAACTCCTGATCGAAATAAAGGGAGTAGAAAGAAAAAGTCTCGCCTCCATAAACCTGCTGGACGGTGAAAATGTTGCCGATGGCATCGTCGGATAGACTTTGTCCATTTCTGTCGAAGGCGCTGGCCGAAATTTGAAGTCCGTCCCACCCCACAAGTTTCTCAAAATCGAGATTCACGCCGAACTGGGTGCTGTCCGCGTAGGTGAAGCCCTGCCGCTGTCCGCCGATGGGATTTCCAGCGATATTATTGGTGTAGTCCGCAAAAATCTCGACACCACGGCCGGAAAGCTTCTCCAGAAAAGCTGGACGCCAGTTGAAATCCCCCTCTGCGCCAAAAAGCTCTGGCGCTATGAATAGAAAAAAGAAACATAGAAGGTTGACGCGATATGCCATAGGTCGCAAGGTTTACGACTTCAGTCTGACCTCCAACTCAAAAATCTGAACACTATGCCTCTCAATCCACTCAGTCAGCGCCTCCAGCCGGTCGATTCTCTTACAATCGATGTTATCACTGACGATGTCAGCGACGCCTATATCTCCAAGACGATCTTCGCGGTTTCCGAATTCGCGAATATCGTCAAGGGTGGAGCCAAGGAGATCTCTGGCGAGACGCTTCTCCTAGCCAATCTCGGTCTCGGTCTGCGCCTGACGGTGGAATACGGCGGTCGCCGCCGCCGCATGCTGTTCGACACCGGACCGGAGGGCGCCGTGTTTCTCCGCAATTGCAAAAACATGGGCATCAAACTCGGCGACATCGAGCACATCACGATGACCCACGGCCACTGGGACCACATGGGGGCGCTCATGGATACCGTCAAGGCGATCAAGGCCGACAACGGCGATGTCACGGTTCATGTGAACCCCGACATGTTCAACCCCCGCGCCGTTACGCTTCCCAATGGCCAGATCGTGCCGGTGCAGATCGTTCCCAGCCCCGCCGAACTCGAGGGTGCTGGCGCGAAGGTGGTGAACGACCTCGATCCGCAGCTTCTCTTCGACGACCACATTTATTACAGCGGCGAGATTCCCCGGATCACCCCGTTTGAAAAGGGCCGCATGGACCACCTCTGCAAAAAAACTCCCGACGGCCCCTGGGAGCCCGATCCCTTGCTCATGGACGAGCGCATGGTCGCCATCAATGTGAAGGGCCTCGGAATGGTGGTGTTCAGCTCCTGCTCGCACGCCGGTATCGTCAATGTCTGCCTCGAAACACGGAACCTCTTCCCGGAAACTCCGATCTACTGCGCGATGGGCGGTCTCCACCTCGGCGGCGGCATGGAAAAAATCATCCCCGACACAGTCAAAGGCCTCGCCCAGTTTAATATTCCGCAACTCATCGTCGGTCACTGCACCGGTTGGCGCGCCCTCCACGCACTGGCCAACGCCTACGGCGACCGTGTGAGCCAATCCGCCATCGGCACCACCTACACGCTGTCCGAGCAAAGCGTGAAAGCCACCGCCGCGTGATGGAGTCGGGCAGGCTTCCCGTCACGGTCATCACCGGATTTTTGGGAAGCGGAAAAACCACGCTCCTCAACCACATTCTCACCCGTCCGCACGGGCGGAAGGTCGCTGTGCTCATCAACGAGTTCGGTGATGTCGATATCGATAGCTCACTGGTTGTCGCCGCCGACAGCGAATCGATCGAACTCAGCAATGGCTGCATTTGTTGCACCATGAACGAGGGCCTCATCGTGGCGCTCAACAAGTTGCTCTCGGGCGGAAAGGAGTTCGACTACCTCGTGATCGAAACGACCGGCATCGCCGATCCCGTGCCGGTTGCGATGACCTTCGCCCGTCCGGAGTTTCGCGAACGCCTGCGCCTCGATTCGATCCTCGCTGTCGCCGACGCCCTGAATTTCGCGCCCGACCGCTTCGAGGACCCTGCCGCACGCAACCAAATCCGCTACGCTGACTGCGTTCTTCTCAATAAATGCGACTTGGCGGATGAACAAACAACCGCCGCCGTGCAGGCCGCCATCAAAGCCCTGAACCCCCACGCGCGCATCTTGCAGACCGTGTCGTGCGAGGTTCCGCTCGAACTCGTCCTCGGCATCGGCGGGTCGCACCTCGATACCTCCCACGAAGTCCACAACCATGAATGCAGTTCGGAATGCGAACACTCGCACTCCCATGGATTTTCCAGTGTTTCCTTCACCGGCGAGGGCACGATTGATCCCGACCGCTTCCAGCGGTTTCTCGAGGCGCTTCCAGAAGGCGTTTTCCGGGCGAAAGGCTTCCTGCGCCTTCCCGAAAATCCCGCCCAATTCACCTTCCACCTCGTCGGCCGCCGGTTCACTCTCGAGGAAACCCCCGCAGGCCGCGAATCCGCTTGCCGCCTCGTCTTCATCGGAACCAAATTCGACCGCAAAGCCCTCCTAGGCGACCTCCAGTCCTGCCTTGCCAACTGAATTTCCAAAACACCAACCAACCAAAACACACCATGGCCCACAAAACCTCGTTCCGCACAACCAAGCCCCAGATCTCGAACGACTGCGGCGTCAAAACCGCCATCAACAAGTCGAACTTCCCGATCCTGAATGGCATGGCGATCTACACCCTCACGATCAACCCTGGGTGCTTCCGCGAGCCCCACTGGCATGCCAACGCCGACGAACTTGGCTACTGCGTGAAGGGCAAAACCCTCGTCACCATTTTCGCCACCGGCAATCAGCACTCGCAATTCACCATCTCCGCCGGCGAGATGTTCTTTGTTCCGAGCGGTTCGTTCCATTCGATTGAGAACATCGGTGATGAGGCGGCCGAGTTTGTCATTACTTTTTCCCATGAAATGCCTGAGGACTTTGGCCTCTCCGGATTCAGCGGGTGCCTCGACGCCACCGTGCTTGGCAACACCTGGGGTCTGCCCGTCGCCGAGATCGCGGGCGTGACCCGCTCTCCCATTGATATCCAACTCGGCCGTGCGCAGGGTGCTGCTACAATTCCCGAATCGGCAGGCTTCCCCAGCCCCTACAAATTCGCTTGCGAGTCACATGCGCCGCTTGTCTCCGCGCCCGTGGGCTCCGCCATCGTCGCCCGTCGCGACACCTGGCCTGCCCTCAAGCATCAGGCGATGTATTCGCTTCGAATCCAAGGCATCGGCATGCGCGAACCGCATTGGCACCCCGAGACGGCCGAGCTTGGCTATGTGCTCGAGGGCCGCGCCCGCATGACGATCCAACAACCCGGCGGAGCATTCGAGACCTACGAACTCGAGCCCGGTGATGTGTATTTCATCCCGCACGCCTGGCCGCACCACATCGAGAACCTCGGCGACACGCCGATCCACTTCCTGGTGTTCTTCGACAGCCCCGATGTGCTGGACATCGGCTACACCGGCGGCATTCCCGCCTTCGGAAAACGTATCACCGGTCCCTCGCTCGGCCTCTCCGCTGAGCAAGTAGCCCGCATTCCCAAGTTGCCATCCGACTCCCTCCTCGTCGCCAAGGTCAACCCCGTCGCGAAATAAGAAACCATGGAAACCTTCAACAACCGCCGCGCTCCCGTTTACGCCAAGCACGGCCTCGC
>JBMTBF010000021.1:0-13619 GCA_049429585.1 Terrimicrobiaceae bacterium
CTCCGGATTTTCCGATTGGGAAGAGTCCCGTCGCCTCGAGTTTCTTGAAAAAGAACTCCGTTCTCCTCGACCCTTCCTCGGCGGGGGAGTTTCCGTCGGTCCTCAAGCGGACGCGGTTTTATCATGCTTCTCCGTAATCCGTCAGCATCTCGAAAATCACGGCCCGGCAGGCATTGGGGCGTTGATCGTTAGTATGACCCGCCGTCTCTCCGACTTGCTTGTGGTCTATCTCCTCGCTCGCGAGGCGGGCTTGGCGAAATGGACTCCCGACGGGTTGTGTTGTGAATTGCCGGTCGTTCCCCTTTTCGAAACCCTCGACGATTTGGAGCAGGGGCCGGACATCATCGCCCGCTTTCTGGAAAATCCCGTTACCCGTCGCAGCCTGGTTCACCAGCAGGCCGGGGTGGGAGGTTCTCCAGTCCAGCAGGTGATGATTGGCTACAGCGACAGCAACAAGGACTGCGGTATTTTCGCGAGCCAATGGGCGTTGCATCAATCGCAAGACGCCATCGCCGCCGCTGGACGAAAAGAAGGTTTCAAAATCCGGTTCTTCCACGGCCGGGGAGGCACGATCAGTCGCGGCGCGGGCCCGACCCACCGGTTCCTCGATGCCCTCCCGCCGGGTTCGGTGCAGGGTGCCCTCCGCATGACCGAGCAGGGCGAGACCATTTCGCAAAAATACGGCACAATCAGCTCCTCGGTTCACAACCTTGAGCTGCTGCAAGCCGGAGTGGCGGCGGTTTCCTCGGGAAATCGCAAGCCCGCAGTCGATGGCGCCGTTGCCGAAATTTGCGAGTTTCTCTCCGCCGCAAGCCGCGAGAGCTACACAGCCCTCATCCAACATCCGGATTTCATGGCCTACTACTCCGAGGCCACACCGATCGATGCCTTGGAAACGAGTCGAATTGGCTCGCGTCCCGCCCGCCGCACCGGCGAACGCACCCTGGCCGACTTGCGAGCCATTCCCTGGGTTTTCAGTTGGAATCAAAGCCGCCACTACCTCCCCGGTTGGTTCGGTGTCGGGTCCGCCCTGCGCCGCCTTCGCGAGGAAAAACCCACCCTATTCGACGCTCTCCGCGCAAACTTCCGAAAGTCGGCTTTCCTCTACTATGTCCTGAACAATGTCGAGACGAACCTCGCCAGCGCGGACCGCGAAATCATCGAGCAATACGCGGGACTCGTTACCGACCCCTCCGCCAAATCCTCGATTTTGTCACTCATCCTCGGCGAGTTCGATTCCACCCGGGAGATGATGGCCGAGGTTTTCGGCGGCTCGATGGAGGAGCGCCGTCCCCGAATGACGAAGACGCTCGCCCTCCGCAGCGAGGGATTGAAGACCCTGCACCACCACCAGATCGACCTCCTCCGCCGCTGGCGCTCGGCCCGCGCGGCTCAAAGCCCGGAAAAGGACCGCCTTCTGCCGAGAGTGCTTCTCGGGATCAACGCCATCGCCAGTGGCCTTCGCACGACCGGTTAGGATTTCGGGCTTCACCGCGCCTTACGCGATTGTGTAGAAACTCCGTTCCTTCCAAAAAAACCTATGGGCAAGATTTACAACAACATCGTCGAAACCGTCGGGCGCACGCCGCTCGTTAAACTCAACCGCGTCACCGCCGGACTCCCTGCGACCATTGCTCTCAAGTGCGAGTTTTTCAACCCGCTCGGCAGCGTGAAGGACCGCATCGGCATGGCGATGATCGAAGACGCCGAGCAACGCGGGATTCTCAAGCCCGGGGGCGTCATCATCGAACCGACGAGTGGAAACACCGGCATCGGCCTTGCCTTTGTCGCTGCGGCAAAAGGTTACAAAGTCATTCTCACGATGCCCGAGACCATGAGCCTCGAGCGCCGCACCTTGCTCGCTCTTCTCGGCGCCGACCTGGTCCTCACGCCTGGTGCGGAGGGAATGCGCGGCGCCATCGCCAAGGCCGACCAGCTTCTCCAAGAGACGCCCGGCGCCTGGATGCCTCAGCAGTTCAACAACCCCGCCAATCCCGCGATCCACTCGAAAACCACGGCCGAGGAAATCTGGGCCGACACCGACGGCAAGGTGGATATCCTCGTCGCAGCGGTGGGAACCGGCGGATCGATTACCGGCGTTGTGGAAGCCCTGCTTCCCCGCAAGGCATCGTTCCGCGCGATCGCTGTGGAGCCAAAGGATTCTCCTGTTATTTCCCAAACTCTCGCCGGCGAACCCCTCAAGCCCGGCCCACACAAAATCCAAGGCACCGGTGCGGGATTCGTTCCCGGCAACCTGCATTTGAACAATGCCTCCGGCGCCGCGCAGATCACCGAGTGCGTGAAGGTCTCCAACGACGATGCAATCGCAATGGCCCGCCGCCTCGCCAAGGAGGAGGGAATCCTCGGCGGCATCAGCACCGGCGCGAATGTCCACGCAGCCATCGAAGTCGCCAAACGCCCGGAGAACGCTGGCAAGTTGATCGTTACGATTGGTTGCTCGACCGGTGAGCGCTACCTCAGCACAGCCCTCGCCGACGAGGCCCGTGCGAAAGTCTCGAACTAAATCCCATGAGCAACACAGAAACTCCCGTTCTCCCAAGCCCGCAACCATTGGATGACTCCTCGTTGAAGTGGGAGTTGTTCTGGGAAAAAAATAAATCCGCAATCCTTGGTGCGGTTGCCCTGTTGGTTCTTGGAGGCATCGGGCTCGGTGCCTGGTTTGTTTATTCCAACCTCCGCAACGCCTCCGCCCAAAAGCTCCTCGCGGAAGCTTCTGGGATCGAGGAATACGAGGCGGTCATCGCCAAATACCCTGGCACGATGCCCGCGGCGGACGCTTTGATGCGCTTGGCGGCCGCCCGCCGCGAAGCGGGCGACCTCGATAAATCGACGGCTGCCTTTCAGGCGTTTCTTGAAAAATTCCCCGATCACGAACTCGCCGGGGGCGCACTCCTCGGGGTGGGACAAAATCAGGATGCCTCGGGAAAAATCGACGAGGCCGTGGTGACCTACCAGCAAGTCGTCACCCGATACCCGCAGAGCTACGCCGCGCCATTCGCCGCCTATGCCGAAGGGGAAATTCTTCTCCGCCGCTTTCAGCGCGACGAGGCTCGCCGTAGCTTCAACATGGTGCTCACCCAGTTTCCACAGTCCCCGGCGGCGCGCTTGGCGTCTTCCCAGCTCAATCGCCTCGGTGCGAACCAGCTTCCCAATGCCTCAATAGCGGAACCCGCCTCCACCGCGCAGCCGGTTAAGTAGGCTTCGAACGAATCAACGCGACAGAAGATTCTTGGGGCGTTTTTCGTCCTTCGGAGTGAGGTCCGTGTCGGAGTCGGGCAGGGGAACAGGGCGATCGGAGATCGAAGGCGTGATTTGTTCCTGCTCCGCCACGCTATTGTCGATTTCCTGAGCGCCAATGACGGTGACTTTCCCGTCCACGCTGGATTTCAACACCGGGCGTTTTTTGATTTGCTGATAAGTTTTCCGCTCGAGAACCTCGCCATTCAGTACGATGTGCGAGTGGAGGAACGCCTTCGGGGCGACATTTTGGAGAATGTGGATTTGGTTCTGGTTGTCGAAAAGGATTTCCGGGGAGCCATAGGAGACAAGACGGCCGAGTCGGTGGGTGCATTTGATGACGCCGGCGTCAGGGTCGGTGATCCGGAGGTAAAGTTGTGTGCTATTGGGGAGGCGGTGGGTCATGATGGTGACTTTGCGCATGCCGCCACCGCCTGGTTGGTTCGCAGGAACTCCCACGGTTTTTTCAAAAATGGATCGCCCTTCGGTGATCTCGATATTCATGGGTTGGGAGGAAAAGGTCTGCCCGATGGACATGGCGTGGATTTGTGCGCGGACCCGATAGCCTCCGAATTCACCGATGGGATAAAGGGGCGTGAGATTCACAGGTCGGGTGAGCTTTTCGCCAGGTTTCAGAAGCAACGGAGGATTCGAGTGCCCGGAGTGGTGCGGCGCGATCGGGCGACCGTCGAGGGTTTCGATCTGGAATCCAAACCATGGAATGGCATCGGTGTCGCGCAGGTTGAGGGAATTGCCGGTGAGATTCTGAATCGACACATTAACGATCAGCGGTTCGTAGGCTAGGTAGAGGGTCCTCTTGAGCGTCATCTCGACCTGAATCTGCGCGCGGGCGAAGGGATGGAGGGCGGCCAGGGCGAGTAGGATGGCGGCGGATTTTTTGAGGGTCGGGAACATCATGGTTCGGGTTTGTCGGCGGCGGTTCGGAATCCCATCGTGTCGTTGGTTTCGAGCGGGGTCAAATCCGTGCCGCGTCGGGTGACAGTCGAGGTGTCGGTGGAATTTCCAAATCCAGTCATCCAATTTCCCCCGCGATAAACGGGCACGCGCTGACCTGGTGCGGCCTCGGCCCAGATCGCCGTCCACTCGGAAACATTTCCAGCCATTCCCTGGACCCCGTAACCACTGCGGTCGGTGGACGGTGAGTCGACTCGGCTCCAGCGTTTGAAGCCATCCTTCTCGCCTCCGATCTTGGCGTCGGGGCTGGGTGTGAAATCGAAGCCGAGATTCGCCAAAGCCCCGGAAGTTTCATCCCCCCACGGGTGGCTCGACTGGTCTGGTCCGCGCGCGGCTTTTTCCCATTCGCGCTCGGTGGGGAGACGGCGTCCGGCCCATTTCGCGTAGGCGTAGGCGTCGAACCAATCGACTCCAAAAACCGGCGAGTCGGGCGTGAGGGTGGCGCCAAGGTATTGGCCGTCGCGTTGCGCGCGCTTGAGGTAGCCGGGGGTGGGCGGGTTGATATCGGTCTGGTCCGCCCAGCCCTTCGGTACATGCGACTTGCCGGGTGGTTGGAAGGGGTGCGCGATCCCTGCGGCTTTCTCCGGATGGCTGGCGAGGTCCTCGAGAAATTTTTGATACTCGGCGATCGTGACCTCGTATTTGGAGATGTAAAATTTCGGCAGGCTGGCGGGTTGCCCCTGGTAATCGAAAGGCCCTGCGGGAATCTCGACAAGCGTGCCGAGGTCTGGAACCTGGCAGTCTGTCGAGGGCGGCGAGAGAAGAAACCACAAGCCGGCTCCGGCAACTGCTGCGGCGAGAGACGCTCCGGCGATGATCCAACCGAGGCGATGTTTCTTCGGGGGGGGATTGGAAGAGGGAACAACGGGCGGGCGGATGGAGGCGGGCAAGGGAGCAGGGGAGGCAAGATTTTCAACATCCTCCCATGTCAGAGGATGGGATTCCACATCGAGCAACCGCACGGCGATCTCGCGGGCTTTGTCCGCGGTGGAATCGATCGATTCCAGGATCAACCGGCCAAGCGTCTGCATTTGTGTTGTTGGATTTGTGGGCGTGGCCTCGGAGGTAAGAGCGAGGTTCGAGAGGCGAGGCAGGGCGCTTTTGGGCAGAATGACGGCTGCGGCTGTGAGCGGCGCGAGGGGGATGTTCCGCATTTCGCAGTGGCTGCATACCTCCGCAACAAGGCCGATAATCTGCAGGGCCATGCCATTGTCGAGGCGTGTTCCGCCCGCGAGAGCTTTATCCAGCGTGGCATCGCCAAAATACTCGGTGCAAAAATACTCGCGACTATCGGCCATGCCCGTCTCGGAAACCTCCAGCACGCGAGGGTGCGTGAGCCGCATCTTGGCTTGGGCCTCCTCCAAAAATACGGCACCTTTTGCGTTATCACCGGGCTGTTGAGGGTTCCACACATGAAGCATCACCTGGCGGGCATCTTCGATTTTTCTGGCGCGGTAAATTTGGACTCCCTCCTGCTCGGCGAGCTTTTCACGGACATGGAATTTTCCAAAAACCGTCCCGGCCAAATCTGCGGGCCTTTGCACAGGTTCAGGCTCGGTTGGCGGGAAAAGCGTTTGCAGGCAGTGGCGAAGGGCCTCGGCTTCCAGGGGGAGCGGAAGGAACGGGGAATCCTTCAAAAGCCCGGCATATCCGGCAATGGGGCGGGACGAGATGAAAACCGTTTTCATTTCCGGCCAGCGGTCGCGGAGGGCGTCGCGAAGTGTGAATCCACTGAGCGGCGGCAGGTAGACCTCGGTTAGCAGAAGGTCGCAGCCGCCAGCGGCCTCGATTTCGCGGATGGCTTCGTCGGAATTGCACACCAACGCCGGGCGCGGCCATCCAAGCTCGACAAACAAGGATGCCACCGGTTCGGCAGCGGAAACCTCATGGAGCGCCGCAAAAATTTTCACTGGTTCTCGCGCGGCAGATAAAGAGGAAGGGGATGGTTGGTCGCAAGGGAGCCGGGATTGGCGCGCGTGTCCTGCAATTCCCCCGCGTAGTAGATGCCCACCACATATCCCACGAATTCAAATCCCTGTTCGCCGGAGACGGTGTAGGTGGCGTCGAGCAGTTCCGGTTCATTCTCGCTCCAATTCACCGGCGGGCTGATCCATTCGGTCACGATTTTTCCGTCAGTGAGCTCGATGTTTCCGGCCGAATCCTTGTCGTAAAAGTAAACATGGACTCGCATTTGGGTGGTGTCGATCGACTCGCCGGGTCGCGACTTGATGGAGATGCGAAGCGTCTTCTTGCCGTTCTCTCCATCGCTGAGGCGGGTGTCCACGATCCCAAGAATGGCGCCGGGTTGGAGGCCGAATTCATCGCGGGCGTCGGCACCTTTTTCGGCGGCGATCATAGAGGGAGCGGCCGGTTCGGCCTTGGCAGATTCGAGCATTCCCAGTTTCCGCCGCGTTTGGATGCGCAATTCCTGACTCAAGTCCGGCAAGGCGAGAACGGTATTGTAGACCGCGGCGGCATCCGTGGTTTCGCCTCGCTTCTCATGAAGGCGTCCAATGCGCAGAAGGATCCCTGCATCGTTCGGAAGCAGGCGGTCGGCCTCGCGGATTTTTTCGAGCCCTTGATCGTATTCCCCGATGCGGAACGCCTTGTCCGATTCGGCAACCAGGGTGGTGATTTTTTCATAAGTCGCCTCGTCCGGCTCTTGCGGTGTGGGGGCAGCGGTGGGCTGGGGAACCGGTGTGGCGGCGGCGACTGGAGCAGGGGTCGGAATTTCCGCAGGCTTCTGGGCCACTGCACGGCTGACAATGGCTTCTTGAAGCCGGGGCAAATAAAACCAAGCCACGGCCGCGATTTGAAGAACCAGAAATGCGGTCAACAAGCCGGCGGCCACCTTGAAAGTCGTTCCAACCGGAGCGGACGGGATCGGTGATTCCATGGAGGAGTTGCTCATGAGTTCCCGACAAAATGCCATATCCGGCGAGGCGTGAAAGAAAAAGTGCGGGGCTGCGGGATTCTCATCGCCGTCGCAAAACCATCAAATACTCCCGCCCCTCGCGCTCCGGGTAGGTCGCTACGGGAGTGGTTTCCGCCAAAACCTCGAAATCCTTACCCAAAATCCCGCGAACTGCGTCGGAGGGGCTAGCGAACGGGGGGGAGTCGGGTTCGGGGTTGTCCGGATTCCCGTAAAAAACTCCCACAAACAACCCTCCCGGCTTGAGTGCGGCGGCGGCTTCGCGAGCGTAATGCTCCCGCCGCGAGGGATGGATTGCGCAGAAGCAGGTGTGCTCGACCACCGCATCGAAGGGGTCCAGCCTCCGCGCGTCACCTGCTAAAAAATCCCCAAGAACATATTTCTCGTGACCGACCGGTGAAAAGCTACCCGCCCTCCGAATCGCCGAGGGGGCGATATCGACCCCGACCACCTCGCTGGCGGGATTTTTCGAGATTTCGCGAACATCATGGCCTGTACCACAACCGGGAACGAGCACGCGACCGGCGAGGGGATTCTTTGCGAGCCAATCCACCAGCGCGGGATGCGGTGCGCCTTTTTCCCAGGGAGTGTCGCCGGCGTTGTAGCGTGCCTCCCAATCAACGCCGACGCCAGCGCGATCCGAGGGAGATGCCGTATTGGAATTTTCGGGAGTGCTCACGAATCAGAAAAGGCAGGTTTTTGGTGGTTTCGAGTTCGAAATCAGGCTCGAGAATTTGCCGAAGAACTTCGAAAGAGGAAGGGTAATCTGGGCGAGCTCCCAGCCAGTGCTCTTGTGGAGTGAATTCCTCTAGCCACGAAAACGGTGTCGCCAGCAGGAGTTGGCCCCCGCTTTTGACCAATGAGGGCAGGCGTTCCAAAAATTTCCGCGGCTCAGGCAAACGGCAGATCAAATTCGCCGCGAGCACCGCATCGAATGATCCAAGGGGGGGGAGGTCCGTGGCGTCGGCGACAAGGAATTCCACGCGTTTGCGGTCGATCGCCGCCGGAACCTTCGCCACGAAATCCTGCATCCGCTCGCCCTCGGCCAATACCTTGCCGCTCATCGCCCCAGCGGCTTGAAGGGTTTTCGCGGCATCGATGAAAGCCTTCGAATAATCGATCCCGACGACCCGATTCGCCCGTTGCGCCAGTTCAAACGAGGAACGGCCGACGGCGCATCCGACATCCAAAGCCGAGTCGATCGGCCCATCGCCATTTAGCAATTCGGTGATGATCCGTTCCGCGAAGCCCCAAGCCTCACGGGGAACCGGAAGTCCTCCCGACGCCTCTTCGTAGCTGGCATAGTGGAAAAACAAATACTCTCCGACCAATCGGCGGCTTTCGTAGGGATTCGGCATTTGCGTTTCCTATCACGACTCGATGCGAATCCGCCAGCACTCGCGGCTTGCAAGCGCACACGGGGTTTCTGCTACTCGTTGCATATGCTTACACGCGTTTTCTCCGCCGCCGTTCAGGGTGTTGAGGCCATCGAGGTGGAGGTCGAAGTGAATACCGGCGCGGGCAACCCCGTTGTGATTGTTGTTGGCCTGCCTGACGCCGCTGTGCGCGAGAGCAAGGACCGCGTCACCACGGCCATCGCGAACAGCGGTCTGCGTTGGCCCCGCGAGCGCACGACCATCAACCTCGCCCCGGCCGATATCAAAAAAGAGGGCCCGAGTTTCGATCTTCCGATTGCTGTGGGGATGGTGGCTGCCGCGGAGCGCGCCGAACTTCCCCGGTTGGAACGCTGCTTGGTCGTTGGCGAGCTGGCTCTCACCGGAGAAATCCGTCCCGTCAAGGGCGCGCTGCCGATTGCCGTCGAGGCCCGCGCACGCGGCAAGAAAGCCGTCATCCTCCCAGCCGCGAACGCCGTGGAAGCCTCGATTGTGGAGGGGATTGAGGTTTACGGGGTGAAAAACCTCCGTGAGGCCTACGAATTCCTCGCCCGCAAAATCGAACTTGCTCCCGCCCGCGCCGATGCCGCCCAAATCCTCGACTCCACCTCCCCGGCCGAGGTCGATTTTTCGGAGGTCAAAGGCCAGCATCAGGTGAAACGCGCCATCGAGGTCGCCATCGCCGGATCCCACAATCTTTTGCTGATAGGCCCTCCGGGCTCGGGGAAAAGCATGCTCGCCAAGCGGATTCCCGCCATCATGCCACCCATGTCGCTCGACGAGGCGATCGAGACGACGAAAATCCACAGCGTCTGTGGCCTGCTCGACGAAAAAAACGCGTTCGTCTCGCGCCGTCCCTTCCGCGCACCACACCACACGATCAGCGATATCGGCCTGCTTGGCGGTTCCACCAATCCCACGCCGGGCGAGGTGAGCGTCGCCCACAACGGCGTCCTTTTTCTCGACGAGTTGCCGGAGTTCAAGCGCTCCACGCTCGAGGTCATGCGACAACCCCTCGAAGATGGAAAAGTCACGATCAGCCGCGCTGCCGGCTCGATGACCTTCCCGGCCGGATTCGTTCTCATCGCGGCAATGAATCCCTGCCCCTGCGGATTTTTCGGCGATCCCCAGCGCGAGTGCCGTTGCTCGCCCGCCCAGATCGAACGCTATCGAAATCGCATTTCCGGCCCGCTCCTCGACCGAATCGATATCCATGTCGAAGCCCCTGCCGTGGCGTTCAAGGAGCTTTCCGGGGGCGGTTCCGGCGAAACCTCGGCGGCCATCCGCGAGCGTGTGATGCGTTGCCGTGAGATTCAAAAAAGCCGTTTTTCTGATCAGGGAAAAACTCCAGCAAACGCCCGCATGGGTCACAGCCAGATCAAGAAATTCTGCGCGCTTGATGCCGATTCCACCGAAATGCTGCGTCATGCCATGGAGGACTTGCACCTCAGCGCCCGCGCCTACGACCGCATCCTGAAAGTCGCCCGCACGATCGCTGACTTGGCGGAGAGCGGATCCATCACGGCAGACCACATCGGCGAGGCGATCCAATACCGTTCCCTCGACCGGCGACTTTGGGTCTGAGAAAACGAGAAAGTTTCCTTTAAAAGCAGTGTTCCTACTCAAGGATTGCCGCCTTGGAAAAATGACAAGGGTTTGGATGGACGCAGGCGCCTTTTTTCCTTAAAAGCCCGAGGCGCAATCATGATTACCTCACCCTCTGCATCCGCTCGCACGGGCCCATGTCCCGGTTGGCTCTGGATCAACTCCTCGATCGGAAAAAAAACCATTGTCGCCGCAACCGGAATCGCGCTTGTGGCATTTGTTGTCGGCCACTTGCTCGGCAACCTCACCATTTTCCTCGGGCCCGACGCGATCAACTCCTACGGTGCCAAACTCCAAAGCCTCGGCCCGGCCTTGTGGGCGATCCGGTTCGCGCTGCTCGGAATTCTCGTGGCCCATATTTATTTCACGATGAAGCTCTGGCAGGAGAACAAAGCCGCCCGCCCTCAGAAATACATCGCCTCGAATCCCGTCGGAACGACGGTTTTCGCCCGCACGATGCGGTTGAGCGGATTGATCGTGCTGGCATTCGTTATTTTCCATCTTGCGCATTTCACCGTGCGCGTGGTCGACCCCTCGTTCGCCAACATGCACACGATGCTTGATGGTCACGAGGTTCACGATGTCTACAAAATGGTAGTTGCCGGGTTCAGCAATGGCCCGGTGGTTTTCATCTACATCGTCGGCCTTTTTCTTCTGACCTTCCACTTGAACCACGGCCTCTCGAGCCTCTTCCAAACCCTCGGCATCACCAATCGCCGTATCCGCCAGAACTATGAAGCCGCCAGTCGCGTCCTCGCCTGGTCGCTCTATGTCGGTTACATTTCGATCCCCGTTTCGATCTATTTCTTCGGCCTTGGGAAAGGAGTCCTCCAATGACACTCGACAGCAAAATTCCACCAGGTCCGCTCGACAAGAAGTGGACCAACTTTAAGAACAACGCAAAAATCGTCAGCCCCGCCAATAAGCGGAAGTTCGATCTGATCATCGTCGGGTCGGGTCTCGCAGGGGCCTCGGCTGCCGCCACGCTCGCCGAGCAGGGCTACAATGTGAAGTGCTTCTGCTACCAGGACAGCCCCCGCCGCGCCCACTCGATCGCCGCCCAGGGCGGAATCAATGCGGCGAAAAATTACCAGAACGACGGCGACAGCGTTTACCGTTTGTTCTACGACACGATCAAGGGTGGCGACTTCCGCGCCCGCGAGGCGAATGTCCATCGACTCGCCGAAGTCAGTGTGGACATCATTGACCAGTGTGTTGCACAGGGCGTTCCGTTCGCCCGCGAATATGGTGGATTGCTGGACAACCGCTCCTTCGGCGGTGCGCAGGTGTCTCGAACCTTTTATGCCCGCGGACAGACCGGGCAGCAACTTCTCCTCGGAGCCTACTCCGGCTTGAGCCACCAGATCGCCCGTGGCGCGGTGAAGATGTTCCCGAAAACCGAAATGCTCGACCTCGTCGTGGTGGATGGTCACGCGAAGGGAATCGTCGTCCGCAATCTCCAGACCGGGGAAATCTCGACCCATGCCGCGGATGCCGTGCTTCTCTGCACCGGCGGATACGGCAATGTCTTCTACCTTTCGACAAATGCGCGCGGTTGCAATGTCACCGCCACTTTCCGCGCCTACAAGCGCGGCGCGCTTTTCGCCAATCCCTGCTACACCCAAATCCATCCGACCTGCATTCCCGTAAGCGGCGACTACCAGTCGAAGCTCACACTGATGAGCGAGTCGCTCCGCAACGACGGGCGCATCTGGGTTCCCAAGCGCAAGGAGGATTGTGGCAAGGACCCCGCCTCGATCCCCGAGGCCGACCGCGACTACTACCTCGAGCGGAAATATCCCAGCTACGGCAACCTTGCTCCTCGCGATATTTCCTCCCGTTCGGCGAAGGAGGTCTGCGACGAAGGCCGGGGAGTCGGACCGGGCGGGCTCGGTGTCTATCTGGATTTCTCCGATTCGATCAAACGCCTCGGCCAAAAAACCATCGAGGAGCGCTATGGCAACCTCTTCGAGATGTATCAGAACATCACCGGCGAGAACGCTTACGAACGCCCGATGCGCATCTATCCGGCCGTCCACTACACGATGGGTGGGCTGTGGGTGGACTACAATTTGATGAGCAACATCCCGGGCCTCCATGTGCTCGGCGAGGCGAATTTCTCCGACCACGGCGCGAACCGACTTGGAGCCAGCGCGCTGATGCAGGGTCTGGCTGATGGGTATTTTGTGATTCCCTACACCTTGGGCGAATACCTCACCACTCAGTTCGGCAAGAAGGTCGATCCCAAGCATCCGGCTTTCGATCAAGCGCTCAATGACACCAAATCGCGTGTCCAAAAGCTCATCGATATCAAAGGCACGAAGCCCGTGGATTATTTCCACCGAAACCTCGGTCTCCTCATTTGGGATTACTGCGGCATGGCCCGTAGCGCCGAGGGTCTCAAGGAGGCGATCGGAAAAATCCAAAAACTCCGCGCCGAGTTTTGGAGCGACCTCAGGCTTCTGGGCGATGCGAATGGCATCAATATGGAGCTCGAACGCGCCGGTCGCGTGGCGGATTTCCTCGAGTTTGGAGAACTCATGTGCATTGACGCGCTCGTGCGTGACGAATCCTGCGGTGGTCACTTCCGCACCGAGCATCAAACTCCGGAAGGCGAGGCGCTTCGCAACGATCAGGAC
The DNA here is from genome assembly GCA_049429585.1 of Terrimicrobiaceae bacterium. Classification (GTDB taxonomy): domain Bacteria; phylum Verrucomicrobiota; class Verrucomicrobiia; order Chthoniobacterales; family Terrimicrobiaceae; genus UBA967. Next base: position 12,804 of record JBMTBF010000021.1, read on the forward strand.
TTTGCCTTCGTTTCCGCATGGCAATACACCGGCGATGGCAACATGCCGAACCTCGTCAAGGAACCTCTCGTCTACGAACAGGTGAAACTCGCAACCCGCAGCTACAAATAATCCGACCATGAAATTCCACCTCAAAGTCTGGCGCCAGAAAGACCCCAAAGCCCCCGGCAAACTCGAGGATTACCCGGCTGAAAACATTCCCGCCGACGCCTCGTTCCTGGAAATGCTTGATATCGTCAATGCGGACCTCACCCGGAAAAATATCGAGCCGATCCAGTTCGATTCCGATTGCCGCGAGGGCATTTGTGGAAATTGCTCGCTCACGATCAATGGAATCCCACATGGCAAGGGCCGTGGCACGACCTGCCAACTCTACATGCGGAAATTCCAGGATGGCGAGACGATCACCATCGAACCATTCCGAGCCGAGGCCTTTCCCGTACAGCGTGATCTCGTCACCGACCGGAGTGCCTTCGACCGCGTTATCCAGGCTGGCGGCTACATCAGCGAGCGCAGCGGTTCCGCCCCCGACGCCAATGCCGTTCCGATTCCCAAAACCATCGCCGATCAAGCCATGGACGCTGCAGCCTGCATCGGTTGCGGAGCTTGTGCCGCCGCCTGTCCGAACGGTTCCGCCATGCTTTTCGTGAGCGCCAAGGTCACGCACCTCGGACTCCTCCCGCAGGGCAAGCCCGAGAAAAACCGCCGCGTTCTCGGCATGGTCCGCCAGATGGACGAGGAGGGTTTCGGCAATTGCTCGAACTACTACGCCTGTGAAGCCGTCTGCCCCGCCGGCGTCCCCGCCGCCTTCATCGG
>JBMTBF010000022.1:0-13577 GCA_049429585.1 Terrimicrobiaceae bacterium
GGCTGCGGTGTGGGCTGCGGTGTGGGCTGCGGCTGGGGAGGCGGAGGATTGGCTGTAATTTCTGATGGTTTAGGCCTTGTGTCAGGACCTGCGGCACTGGGGCCACCTTGTTGATTGGATTGGGTTGCACCCTGCTGGGCAGCTTGTTGCACTGCAGCTGCATCGGCTGCAGGCACTGCTTTAATCACGGCGTCTGAAATATCCAAGGTTTGCTGAGGAACAACGGAAGACACCGCAGCTGCAATTTGAGGGGCGATGCTTTGCACAACTTCCGCAACTGCTGCAGCAACTCGAGGGGCTTCTGGCGGCACCACTTGGGCGACTGCCGCCGCGATCTGGGGTGCGACGATTTGAACCACTTCGGCAACAGCAGCAGCAATTCGCGGGGCTTCGACTGGAATGACTTGAGCTACCGAGGCAGCAATTTGGGGAGCTTGAGTGGGCACCGCCAGACTCACGGAAGCGGCAATTTGGGGAGCAAATGCGGGGGCAGCCTCCGTTACTCTTGTGGCAATCGCCAAAACTTCAGATGGAGAAAGAATCGCGGCCATTCTTGCGATGTCAGGTGCAAATTCCGGAACAGCGGTGGCAAGCCTTGAGGCAACCATGGAAATTGCCTCCCCACCCTGTGCTGCAGCAGCATTCAATGCATTCTGCTGTTGAGGCAAAAGGTTCGGCGGAGAGGCCCCGAAAGTGTTAGATGGAGTGGAGGCCTTAGCCTCGGATGTCGCAACGTTGACGGCACTGATCGCCGCTGGACTCGCAGGACCTGAAGCTCCATTCGTGTTGACCTGCGTGCCCGCGCCGACCGTAACCGTGTTGCCTGCGGGAGTTCGGAATGAAGCGCTTCCCGTAGCCAACCCAAATCCTCGACTCCCCGCAAAGCCCGAGGTGCCACGAATTCCCGCCGTTCCCACAGGCGTGGTAATATCGAAACTCGATCCGCTTTTTTGCTTGGCCACTTGGAAGAATATCTCGCCTTCAAGAACATCGATTTTCGTAACCGACGTGGTCGGAGCCTGCTCAACAGATTTATAGTCAATCCCTTCAGAATTAAATGGATCCTGAATAAATTCATCGATCGAGAATTGGGACGAGGGGCTGATATTTACCGAAGAGCCATTTTCAAAAACCAAGTCCACACGCGTTTCCGGACCGGTGATGATTTTTGTTCCTTGTCTGATAAAAACCCCTTCTTTGACGGGCGACTTGATGCCAGTCGCTTCGATCATTTCGGCGGATTTTCCTTCGACTTTGATTACCCGGATATTTCCAACGACCATTTCGGCCGCCGAGATTGGTCGAGCCAAAGCAAAAAAAGATAGAATAAGCAGTTGAAAGATCCGGGAGTTCATCATGGGGAAATAATTGGACGCATTTTTTCCGGCGGGCAAGGGAAATTTTGGGTCGTTTCCGATTTTTTCACCCATCTTGTCGATGGGGATTTATAAAAAATCTTGCTACCTCGAAATAGGGGCCACCGATTCTTTGATGACTGGCACTTTTGCCCAGCCTTGACCTTGCGTGAACTCGCGTGAGGAGAAGCACCAGATGACAAGTTTTTTTCCCTCCAAGTTATCCTTCCGGCGGGCAAGGTTGCGACGCGCCGCCGTGGATCCCGAGCCCATCACAGCCACGACATCCATCGGAAAACCCAACTCCATGCAAAGTTGGTCGGCCAAGCCCGCTCCGCTCGCATGCATTTCGCCACCGGAGTGAAAAACAAGATTGTGGCTGTCGCCGAGCAAAACCACAGGACTGGTCCGCGAATCCGGAATTCCTACTGAGTCTGGAACATTCGCTTCCACCACCCGGTGCGCGGGGAGCTTTTCGATAGGCCCATCCGCCGGGGTAAGATCACCACGAATCTGGATTTCCGCCACCTCGGTGCGAACCGGGAGTCGGGGCTGCTCTGAAATCCAAGAATTCCCGGAAACTTTCTCCGCGATTTTTTTTGCCGCGATGCGGACTCCCTCGGGCGACCAATGCGTATCGGTGCGGCAATGCGTGTCCACTCCCCCACCCCGTGCTTGGAGAAAATCCCCCGTAAGATCGAGCACCTCGACCCCATGCGACTGGAGCGCTTCGATAAACGCCGCGTCCTGATCCGCAAGATCACGCGGCGTGGATGGCGGCGATGGAATCGATGCGGAGAGTTTGTCGGGGTAAATCGCCGCCTTGGCGGGAACCGGTACAACCAAAAGCTCGACACCGGCTTTGTCGAGCTGAGCCTTGAAATCCAAAATCGCCGGGAGCGGGTTGTTGACGCCCTCGCCCCAATACCTTTCTGACAAAAGATGGAGCAACTCCTTGTTGAAAAAATACCATCCGTCAGATCCGGTGATGGACAAGGCCCCATCCGATTGCGCCTGAGCCGCATCCAACGCCTCGCGGAATGCTTTCTTTTGTTCGCCGGTCGCCGGTTCCACCGCACGCAAAGCCTGACCGCCAACGAGAGCGACCACGGCAACAACCGTAAAAGATTTGATAAAAGCTCCGAATAAAATCATCTAGCAGCCCAGTGAATCGAGCCGATCAAGCAATCAAATCGGATCGGTGTTGTCTGCATAAAAAAATCCTGCCTTCATACACGCCGTCACCTGCCCAGCTTCGGCGGCAAACATGGTATTCAGCTCGCACATTTTTTTATTCTACTTCTTGCCCGCCGCCTTGGGGCTTTATTACGCGCTGCATCGTTGCCCGCAACGCTGGCGCAATGTCGTCCTGATCCTCACTGGTTATACTTTTTACGGTTGGGCCGAGCCGATGTTCATGCCGCTCATGTTCGCCACCACATTCATTGACTGGCTGGCGAGCCTTGTCATCGCAAGAAACGACTGGAGAATCTGGCACCATCGGGGAACTGCCATGCCGCTCCTCGAGCACGGGGGTAAGCGATCCACGCTCCAACGCGCCGCGATACGCTCCTCGATCATCCTCAACATCGTCGTTCTCGGCTTTTTCAAATATTTCAACTTCGGGGTCGACAGCTACAACGCCCTGCTGCGCTCGGCGGGGCTCGAATCCTGGCAATGGAACACATTCTTCGAGGTCATCCTGCCGCTCGGCATCAGCTTCTACACCTTCCAGGCGATGAGCTACACGATCGATGTGTTTCGCGGCGAGGCTCGTGCCATGGGAAATCTCGTGGATTTCTCGTGCTTCGTCTCGATGTTCCCGCACCTCGTCGCCGGACCGATTTTGAAATTCTCATTCCTCGCCGGGCAACTCGAGCACCGGACCCACACGATGGAAAAATTCGCACGCGGCTCGGCATTTTTCATCCTTGGCCTTTCCAAGAAAATCCTCCTTGCGAATCCCTGCGGAAAAGTCGCCGACCTGGCGTTTCTATGCGGTTCACCGGCCCCACTGGATGCCTGGTTCGGCGCTGTCGCGTATGCCTTCCAGATCTATTTCGATTTCAGCGCGTATTCGGACATGGCGATCGGGCTCGGACTCATGCTGGGATTTGTTTTTGCCAAAAACTTCGACTCGCCCTACCGCGCTGTTTCGATCACCGACTTCTGGCGCCGCTGGCACATCTCGCTCTCCAGTTGGCTCCGCGACTATCTCTACATTCCCCTCGGCGGAAACCGGCGCGGCGAGGCCCGCACCTATGCGAATCTTTTGTTGGTGATGCTCATCGGAGGCCTCTGGCACGGCGCCTCATGGACCTTCGTTGTATGGGGAGCAATCCATGGCGGAATGCTCGCGCTCGAACGGGTCTGTGGCGGCAAGGGATTGTTCCAGCGCTTTCCTGTTTTCATCCAAGTGGGCACCACCTTTTTCGCAGTTGTGGTCGCGTGGGTTTTCTTCCGCGCGCCGGATATCGGCTCCGCCCTCAAGTATTGCCAATGCCTTTTTGGCATCGGCACGACATCGCCCGGGGCACCTCTTCTGCATGGTTTGCTAACCGGTCCCTATTATATCGGCAGCTTCCTTTTGGCCGCCATCGTCGCCTGGTTTGCTCCGCAAAGTTGGAATTGGACGCGTTCGCTAGGCTGGGGCAAGGCGCTCGTTCTGGCTGTGATCTTCTGGCTCTCGATCGTGGTGATGACCAGTCAGGATTACAACCCCTTCATCTATTTTATTTTTTAATCGATGCCGCCGAAAATCGACATGAGCCGTGAAGAAGCCGCCGAGCGCGAAATCGGCGTCACACGGGTTTCATCCGGCGTGAAAATCCTGCTCGTTGTATTTTTCCTGCTCTCGCTGCTCGCAATCCCCCTGATCCAGTCCACACGCGGTTTCGGAATCCAATCGAAAGGAAAAGAAGCTCCGCGATCGGGTCTTTGGGCACGACTGGCATCGATTAACCACCATCTCAAAACCACTGCGCTCGCCATCGAGAAATCACTCGAGGAACACTCCTTTCTCACCAAAACTTTTTTGCCACCAGTCCAAACCCTCGCTTTCCAACATCTCGGCCTCGGCAATGAAAAAGTCTATGTCGTCCCCGATGGCTGGCTCCATTACCGGCCCGATGTCGATTATGTCCTCGAGGCCGGTCGCGCCTCGGCTGGTGAGCCCGCCACAAAAGCCTTTGCTCAACTCCATTCCGACCTCCAATCGAGAGGCATCCGTCTGATCGTTCTTCCAGTTCCCGCCAAGCCAGTGATTGAGTCGAACCCGCCTGCCTCGCACCATGCCGCCCACACCCAATTCCTCGCGGAACTGCACCGGAATGGCATCGAGGTTTTCGACCCCACCAGCCTCCTCATGGAATCGCGCGCAAAATCCGGCCGTGCACAGTTTTTGAAAACCGACACCCACTGGACCCCCGAAGCGATGGAGACCATCGCCGAGGCGCTTGCTAACAAGATCTCCCAAACTGCCCCACCCGTCTCGTTTTTGAAAAAAGAAACTCCAGTCCCTGTGAAAAACTCCGGCGACCTCGCTGTGATGCTTCAACTCCAACCCGAGGCCAGTTCCTCACTCGCCGAGTCCGTGAAAATCCACCCCGTGCGTCTTCCAAATGGCAACCCATGGCGCCCCGATCCCTCCTCCGATGTCCTTCTGCTCGGCGACAGCTTTACCAATATCTACTCCACGCCCGACCTCGGCTGGGGCGAAGGCGGGGGGCTTGCGGAGCATTTGTCGCTGCGCCTCGGCCGCTCCGTGGACCGGATTGCCATCAATGCCGGAGGCTCCCTCACCGTCCGCCAATCCCTCGCAAGGAACCCCGAACGCTTGGATGGAAAAAAAATTGTCGTCTATCAATTTGCCGTCCGCGAATTGACCTCTGGCGACTGGCGCCCGGTTTCGATCCCTGCAAGCACCATGCCCGCTCCTAAGGCGGAATCCGCCTCCATTCTTGAAGGTGTTATCCAAGAGATCTCACCTCTTCCGGCACCGGGCAGCGTTCCCTACAAGGACGCCGTGATCTCCCTACACCTCGTGGAAATCAACGGCGACCCTCAAGCCGAGGCACTCGTTTTCATGCGAGGAATGAAAGGCAATGTTCCGACCCAGGCCGCCAACCTCAAAGCGGGCGAACGGGTATCGGTCTCCGTTGTTCCTTGGGAATCGGTCGAGGACCAATACGGCTCGATTACCCGAATCGAACTCGACGGCCCGGCCGCCGACCTTGATTCGATCTACTGGGCTGACTCACAATAATCTCGATTTCACCTCCGCAGTTTGGTGAGTTGACGCGTTTTCTATGTCAGGCCACGAACCCGCCGATTTTCCCGTCTTGAGCGGCATGAGCCGCCGCCGTTTTCTCCAAGGCACCGGCGCCACGCTCCTCTCGATGGCGATTCCGCAGGGCCTCGCCCAAATCGCCCCGGCCAAGGCATCCTCGGTCCTGATCATCGGCGACTCCATGGCCCTCTGCGGCTTTGGCCAGCAACTCGACAAACTCTTCCGCGAGTCCGGCTACAGCTGGGTGAACACCTACATGGCATGCGGCACCAACCCCCTTTCGTGGACCATGCTCAAAGGATTTCAATCGGCGAAAACCAAGTGCGGATTTTCAAAAATTGAATCCCGCAAAGACCAGCCGCCGCTTGTGTTTCAGGACACCTACGGGATGCGCCGCGGCCACCGCCCCGCCTCCTACCCCGTTCCGAAAATCGAAACCCTTCTGGCCGATAGTCGTCCCGAAATCCTCGTTGTCCAACTCGGCAACAACCTCTTCGACCTCCTTAAGGGCGGCAACTTCTCGAAGATGCCCTCGCTTCTCCAGCCCTACCTGGGGCCGTTTCTCGGACTCATCTTCGGCAAGAACTCCACGGTCCGCCGGGTCTATTGGGTCACTCCGCCCGTCTGCGAACGAATCTCCGAGCGCTCCCAGGATCTTTTGGTGGAAACCATCAAATCGCAAACGACCGAGGGGCTTCGAGTCATCGACAGCCGGCTCCTGATCAAATTCCCCTACCGGAATCTCCAGCCCGACCGTCAGCATTTTTTTGGAACCGATATGACGCTTTGGGCGGATGGTGTTTTTGCGCTCATCCAGCAGGATCTGTCCCAGTCCCCGCTTCCCGCCGGTCCGGCCGCCACTCCCATTCCAACTCGCGACAACACACCGAGCGCACCCACACCTCCGGCCAAAGCCTCACTCGTTCTTCGAGCCCGTCTGGAGCGTAAAATCGAACCCTTCACGCTCGAAGAGATCGCCCCCTACCACGAATCGCTGGTTGGTTTCGTTTACCGCGTTTTGGATGTCCACGAGGGCGAATACCCGGCAAAATTCCTCCTCGTGTTGCGACCCGCCCACATCGACGGCCAACCACTGCCCCTTGATCGTTTCAAACCCTACCAAGCCTCGATCCTCCGCTTGATTCCAGCGGAGGAGACACGCTGGGCCACCCTGAAAACCAAGGAGCCTCCGGGCACCGAGGAACTCGACCGATTCCTATGCGAAGAGGACCACATCGCCCTTTCCAACTCTCTTTGATCCTTGCCACCACTCTGGCCCTCTTCGGGTCTGGGTGCGCCTTTTCAGAGACCAAGAAATCCTTTGAGCCGGTTGTCTACACTGCCCCGCCGGAGACCTCCTTTGGCGGCGCCCCCTCCGTACTCGTCATTGGCGACTCCCTGACCGTCGGTCCTTTCGGAGACCGCCTGCAGGCTTTTCTTTCCAAGCGAATCCCCGCCTCGAAGCTGTGGATTTACGGCTCCTGCGGATCCTCCCCCGAGCATTGGCTCCCGTCGACCCAGACCTTCATCAGCCCATGTGGATTTCGAGTGACCTCCCCAAAAAAGAATTTTTTGACGAAATACAACAACGGCAAGAAACCGCAAAAGGTGGCCACGCCGAAGCTCCACCAGATTCTAGCGAGGTTCAAGCCACGCATCGTGATCGTTCAACTCGGCACGAATTGGATGGATCAGCTCATGAAATCCATGGATCCGAAAGGCACCGAATACAAAAACATCATCCGGTCCTTCATACGCGAGGCCCGTTCACGCGGTCCCGTTCAGATCGTTTGGATTCTTCCGCCGGATGCCTCGAAATACCGCCCGGCTGTGAAGGATGCCGTGGACCGTTGGATCAAGGAATGCGCGAGGGAGATGGATTTCCAGACCGTCGAGTCGCGGGCCCTCACCTCCCGCTATATCCTTGGAAAATCCGGCTCGGATGGCGTCCACCTCAACGACTTCGCCGCGAGCGAATGGGCCAACGCCTCGATGAAACGGCTTCAGCGCCTCTCCCCCGCGCTCCGATAGGGAAAAAATCAACCCGTCACATTCACCGCGATCCGGCGGCGATGTGGCGCGCGGCGGTGCTCGAAGAGAAAAATTCCCTGCCAGGTTCCCAAGACCAATCCCCCCTTCGAAATGGGCACCGACTCGCTGGTGCGAGTGAGAGCCATGCGGATGTGGGAGGTCATGTCATCCGGCCCTTCGAGCGTGTGCTCATAGCCATCGCCGTCCTCGGGAACCAAATGCTCGAAATACCTCTCCAAATCCCTCGCGGCGGTCGGGTCTGCATTTTCAAAGATCACCAGGCTGGCGCTCGTGTGGCAGACGAAGACTGTTGCCAGACCATCCCCGCAATTCGCCTCGGCAACCAATTCCTCCACCTTGGCGGTGATCTCGTAGAGACCCTTTCCGCGCGTCCCCACCTCGAAGAATTTCGTCACGGTTTTCATTATGGGACCGTTTCAGGAATCGGCTTTCTCATCGGGCGTTTCGAAGGAGAACCCGTGGAGTTTTTCAGATTTATCAGGCGGCATCAGAACCTTCCAGAGACACCACAGAAAAAGTCCGCTGACACTCCCGACCGAGAGAATCATCACCATCCAACCACCGAACGTCATGGCTCCACCTCCCTCTGGATTTCCCTGCGGTAAGCCGGAGCCCTAGCCACCAGCAGCGAAACGAACGCCGCAAAGCCTGCAACCAATCCGATCGCCAACCAGGCGACAGGATCGGGGTTGATGAAAAGATCTCGCACATACCCGCTGAATTCAGGTTCGCCACCGCCAAACGAAACGCCAAAGACATTCACCAAAACCCACAGCCCGAAGATCGTGATCAGAAAAGCCGGGCAGAGAATTTTCATCACAGGAATGAAAATCCCCGGAATTCGAAACGAGGCACCGTGCGCCGCCTCCTCCAATCCTTTGCGAACTCCGAATCCCCATGAGAAGACCAGGATTTGAGTGGTCGCCAAAATGAAGATCAAAAAGGTGCCGACCCAGAAATCCAGGGTGTCGAGGGCTTTCAGATCCTTGCTGAAATAAACCACGAAAACCGAACCGACGCCGGTGATCAGGCCCAGAATGGTGACGGATTGCTTGCGACCGATCGCCAGCACCTCCTCAAGAAATGCGATGCCGGGTTGGAGCATGGAGAGCGAACTCGTGATCGCAGCGAGGAACAGCAGAAAGAAAAACACGCATCCAAAAACAGTTCCAAAGGGCATTTTGTCGAACACCAGAGGAAGCACATTGAAGCCCAAGGCAAAGGTTCCCATCCCTGCCACACCGGCCACGCCGAGGAACGCGAACGCCGCCGGCAAGGTGATCAAGCCGCCAAGACCGACCTCGAAAAACTCGTTGGCGCTCGTTGCGGAGAGGCCGCTCAGAACGATGTCGTCCTCCCGCGAAAGGTAGCTCGCGTAGGTGAGGATCACGCCGAAGCCGACGCTCAACGAAAAGAAAATCTGCCCGGCCGCTGCGAGCCATAGTTGAGGCTTGGAGAGTTGCTCGATCACGCCCACCCGGCGGATGCGAAGCTTGGAATCCGCCGCCACCTCGCGCTCTGCGGACTCGATGATTTCCCGCCCGACAAGTTCCCGTTCCTTGGTCCACCCTCCATCCGTTTGTTTTTCGAGCAGGACCTTTTCGGGATTCCACATGAAGCCGAGGCCGTTAAGGACATTCTTCTCCGGTTGCCCCGCATCAGGCGCGCCGAGCGTGAGAACACGCAAGAGGATCACAAACGCCAAAAGTAAAAGCGCCGGCATCGCCCAAGTGCAAAACCACTCGATTCCCTTCGAAAGGCCCCGGTAGATAAGAGTAAAATTCAGGATGAAAACAAACAGCAGGTAGTAGCCGACTTGGTCCCAATGGAACCCGATCGCGCCGCCATTAGCTCCCGCACCGATGAACCGGCTGAAAAATCTCCCCGACTCCTCTCCTGAATTGAAGTGAATGCCGCCGAAAGCGAAATTTACGGCGTAGCCAAGGCACCAAGCCTCGATCACCACATAATACATGTAGATCACCACCGGGATGACCACTCCGATCACGCCGAGATATTTTCCCCAGCGGTGACGGACAAAAAAATGAAAGACTCCCGGCGCCGCATTGAAGCCGTGACGCCCCGCCATCCGCCCCATCGTCCACTCGGCCCAGCAAATCGGAAGACCGATCACGAGCAACGAGAGGAAATACGCGATCATGAACGCGCCGCCGCCGTATTGCGCGGCCTGGCCGGGAAAACGCAGAAAGTTCCCGAGGCCGACGGCGCTTCCCGCCACGGCCAAAATCACACCCAGACGCGAAGACCATCGCTCAGCAGCCATGGCTCGAGAAACTAGGCCCCTCCCCTTGTCCCATGCAAGCCCGCCGCTTGCCAGCGATTCGCAGGCATGGTTTTTACGAGGCGTGGAGATTTTGGAGCCCGAGGATTGGATGGAACGCCGCGAGCGCCATGAGGCGCGGGTCGAACCATGGATTCGACCGCGACTCGAGAGGATGTCGATCCATCAGCGGCATCCGGTGGAGGATTTCCTGTTCGAGTATTACCCCTATCGGCCCGCGCAGTTGAAACGCTGGCATCCAGGTTTTGGCACCATCCTAACTGGTGCGGAGGCTCGGGAGTATTTGGCAATCCCCGGATACGAGGAAACCAGCGATGGCATCACGGTTGGCCCGTTACCGGAAAAGCGGCGCGCCTTTGTCGAGTGGCTCGGTGGATTTTTAAGCGGTATCGAAAACCGACCGCCGTTCTTCGGATGCCATGGATTGCACGAGTGGGCGATGGTTTACCGCACCGCCGACATCCGCCACGAAAACCTCCCACTCCGACTTTCCCCAGAGGAAACCGCCGCCGTCGTCGAAAGCCTCCCCGTGCGCTGTTCCCACTACGATGCATTCCGTTTCTTCACCCCCGAGGCACGCCCGCTCAACCGCCTCCAGCCGACCCGCGAGGAATCCCCGCAACTCGAGCAACCCGCCTGCCTGCATGCGAACATGGACCTCTACAAATGGAGCTTCAAACTCTCGCCGTGGACACCTTCCGATCTCGTGGCCGACGCCTTTGAATTGGCACGGGATATTCGAGAACTCGACATGCGCGCGAGCCCCTACGACCTCTCCGGTTACGGCTACACGGCGGTTCCCATCGAAACTGCCGCCGGCCGTTCCGAGTATGAAAATGCGCAACGCAAATTTGCCGAACGCGCCCGCCCGATCCGCCAACGCTTGATGGCCGCTTGCGCCGAATTGCTACCCCTGCGAGCCCGGCTTTAAGCGCCATTTATTCAAGCCGGGGGAATTTTTTCTCGCCCCCTGCGACATCGCCACTAAAGAGTTCCCGCTCTTGCCATGAAAAAAGAGAAAAAATCCGCCGCTGGCTTCGAACAGGAAATCCTCGATCAACTTCATTTCGGCCTCGCCCGCGATACCTCATCCGCCTCGAAACGCGACTGGTGGATCGCCACTTCGAAGGCCATCCAGAAGGTCGTCATTGACCGCATGATGAAGACCCTCGCCGTCCACTCGGAGGGAAATGTCCGCCGCGTCTACTACCTCTCGATGGAGTTCCTCATGGGCCGCCTTTACGCGAACAACATGATCAACGCCGGCGTCTTCAAGGAGGCCGTCGAGGCCTTGGAAAACCTCGGCCACACGCTTGAGGAGACGCGCAACGAGGAATACGACATGGCCCTCGGAAACGGCGGACTTGGCCGTCTCGCCGCTTGTTTCCTCGATTCTCTCGCCACGCTGGATCTTCCAGCCGTTGGCTACGGCATCCATTACGAATACGGTCTTTTCAAACAGGAATTCCGCAATGGCTACCAGGTGGAGCTTCCCGATGCTTGGATCCAATACGGCTCACCTTGGGAAATCATCCGTCCTCAATACATCCAGGAAATTCCCGTTTATGGCCGCGTGGACGCTGTCACCGACGCCACCGGCCAAACGCGCCACGAGTGGGTGGACCACCGCAAAATCATCGGCGTGCCCTACGACATTCCGATCCCCGGCTATGGCACCGAGACGGTGAATTTTCTCCGCCTCTGGGAATCCAAGGCACCCGAGGAATTCGATTTCGATGCCTTCAACCGCGGTGGCTACGAGGAGGCGGTTCGCCAAAAAAACACCGTCGAGACGATCTCAAAAGTTCTCTACCCGAACGACCACACCGAGGCCGGCAAGGAACTCCGCCTCCTCCAGCAATACTTCTTCGTCGCCTGCTCGCTCCGCGACATCATCCGCCGCTTCGAGCGCGACAACACAAACTGGGAGACTTTCCCGGAAAAAGTCGCGATCCAACTCAACGACACGCACCCCGCCATCGCCATCGTCGAACTCCAGCGCCTGCTCACTGACGAATACGACATGCCGTGGGAACAGGCCTGGTCGATCGTCACCCGCACCTTCGGCTATACGAACCACACGCTGCTTCCCGAGGCTTTGGAAAAATGGAGCGTCGCCTTGTTCCGCAAGGTCCTTCCGCGACACCTCCAGATCATTTTCCTCATCAACAAATTTTTCCTCGAGGAAGTTCAGGCCAAATGGCCCGGCGATCTCGACAAAATGCGCAAACTCTCGCTCATCGAGGAAGGCCACAACCAGATGGTCCGCATGGCGCACCTCTGCGTCGTCGGCAGCCACTCGGTCAACGGCGTTGCCGCCCTGCACACACAACTCCTCCGCAGCGACCTCTTCCCCGACTTCGATGCGCTCTATCCCGGCAAGTTCAACAACAAGACCAATGGCATCACCCCGCGCCGCTGGCTCGTCGCCTGCAACCCCCGCCTCTCCGACCTCATCACACGCAACATCGGCTCCGGCTGGGAACGCGATCTCGACAAGCTTCGTGAACTCGAGCCTTTCGCCGACGACGCGTCGTTCCGCGAGGAATTCATGGCGGTGAAGCACGCCAACAAAGAACGCCTCGCCGAGCGCATCCTCGAGGAGTGCGGCGTGAAGGTCGATCCCTCCGCGATGTTCGATGTCCAGATCAAGCGCCTGCACGAATACAAGCGCCAGCATCTGAACCTCCTTCATATCCTAGCCCTCTACCGCCGCCTGATCGAGAACCCGAAACTCGATATCCCGCCTCGGGTTTTCATCTTCGCCGCCAAGGCCGCCCCAGGCTACGACATGGCGAAATTGATCATCAAAGCGATCAATTCCGTCGGCGCGAAAATCAATTCCGACAAGCGCATCAAGGACAAGTTGAAGGTCGTCTTCATGCCGAACTACCGCGTCTCCGTCGCGCAGCGGATCGTCCCCGCCGCCGACCTCTCGGAGCAAATCTCCACCGCCGGCAAGGAGGCCTCTGGCACCGGCAACATGAAGCTGGCCCTCAACGGCGCCCTCACCATCGGCACCCTTGACGGCGCGAATGTTGAAATCCGCGAGGAGGTCGGCGACGAGAACATTTTCATTTTTGGAAACACCGTCGAACAGGTCCACGAGTTGCTGGCGAAAGGCTACAACCCCTCGAGCTACTACGACCGCGACCCCGAACTCGCCGCTGTGATCGATTGGCTCGGCTCCGGCGAGTTCACCGCCGACGAGGGCCACGAAATCCTCCTGCCACTGCGCGACAACCTTCTCTACCACGACCCCTTCCTCTGTCTCGCCGACTTCCGATCCTACATTGATATGCAGGACGAGGTCTCCCGCGTCTTCCGCGACAAGCCGAAGTGGTCCAAAATGGCTGTCATGAACACCGCACGCGTCGGCAAATTCTCCAGCGACCGCACCATCTCCGAATACGCGAAGGACATCTGGAAGTTGAAACCGGTGAAGGTGAAGTAGCCCCCCTTGACCTCTTCGGTTGCTCTCCTAAATTCGCCTCGCATGAAAATCCAATCGTTTCGGATTCGTTTCACGGTTCTTCCTCTCGCCGCCTGCGTGGCCATGTCTGGTTGCTCGAACCTCACA
>JBMTBF010000023.1:0-13561 GCA_049429585.1 Terrimicrobiaceae bacterium
GCCAAAAACCGTCCGCCGAATATTGTTTTGATCCTGGCCGATGATTTGGGCTGGGCGGATCTCGGATGCTACGGGAGCACCTTCCATGAGACGCCGAACCTCGACGCGCTGGCCAAGAGGGGCGCCCTTTTCACCGATGCCTACGCGGCTAGCCCCGTGTGTTCCCCGACCCGGGCGAGCATTCTTTCGGGAAAATATCCGAGCCGCATCGGAATGAGTTATCTAGCCGGAGTTTCCGGTCCCTCCGGCCCGTCCTACAAGCTCACCCCACCCAAGGTGACCGGCAATATCGCCCCTGAAGACACGACACTCGCCGAGGCCCTGCGCGACCATGGCTACAGAACTGCCCACCTAGGAAAATGGCATTTGCAAAGCCACACCGAAAAGGGCAACGCAAACTTCCCCGACAAACACGGGTTCGATCTCAATATCGCCGGCAAGGGGGCGGGCCAACCCGGGTCGTATCACTATCCCTACAAAAGCAAACAACACCCAAACACGGATGTCTCTGATATGGAGGATGGCAAGGAGGGGGATTACCTGACCGATGCCCTGACCACCAAGGCGATCCAGTTTATCGAGGATTCGGCGGACCAACCGTTTTTCCTGAATCTCTGGTATTTCACGGTCCACACTCCGATCGAACCGCGGAAAGACAAACTCAAAAAATACAATGCCAAGGCGAAAACTCTCAATCAAAGCCCCTCCCAGCCGATTTCTGAGCATCAAAGCCTGACCCGCAGCGTCCAAAACCACCCGCCTTACGCCGCCATGGTGGAATCCCTCGATGAAAATGTCGGCCGCCTTGTCGAAGCCCTGCGGAGCCGCGGTCTCGAGGAAAACACCATCATCGTTTTCACCTCTGATAATGGCGGCCTCTCCACCGGTCCCAAGGGAAATATGCCGACCTGCAACCTCCCCCTGCGCGCCGGCAAGGCCTGGCTCTACGAGGGAGGAATCCGCGAACCCCTCCTTGTTAGTTACCCGAAGGCCATCAAACCCGGCCTGCGCCTTGCCGAGCCGGTCGTCAGCACGGATATTTTCCCGACGGTCCTCGGCCTCGCGGGCCTGCCCCTGCTTCCGAAACAGCATCTCGACGGCATGAACCTCGCCCCGCTACTCGAAGGCACCTCCTCCAAGCTGGACCGCCAAGCCATCTTCTTCCACCTCCCCCACTACCACCACATCAACACCATGGGCCCCTCGGGAGCCGTCCGGGCGGGCGACTACAAGTTGATCGAGGTTTTCGAAACCGGAAAAAAAGAACTCTACAATCTCAAGCAGGACATCGGGGAAACGAAGGACCTCTCCGAGGAAAAACCCGAACTCGTCGAGAAGCTCTCCAAAATGCTCGAGGAGTGGAGAACATCCTCGGGATCGCTTATGGCGGCCTTGAACCCCGACTACGACCCGGAGAAGGACTGGCGAAAAGCCGATTGATGCCACTCCAGGCCACTTGTGTATTGATCGCCTCCGAGCGGAGGGAATAGCGTTCCGGGGTGGATTGGTTCACTGCGAGGCATGTTTTTTTATTGGCCGTCATTTGCTACGGCGGCGGGATGGTGCATTCGCTGTTCCTTTGGCGGCGCGGGTTCCTGCGGGATGCGCGCGTGGGGTATTTCCTGCTCGTGGTGGCGTTCCTGCTGCAAAGCTGGGCAATGTTTCTGCGTGGATCCTCCCTGCAAGCGTGCCCGATCAACAACCTCTTCGAGGCGATGTTGTTTGTTTGCTGGGGCCTCGTTGTCGCCTGCCTGACGCTGGGAATTTCGAGCCGCTTGAGGTTCATCGCGGCGTTCGCCTCCCCTCTCCTTTTCGCGATGGGAGTCTTTGCGCTGATGCCGGCTCTCGACCCGGAGCCCACCGGCGCGCCGCAGTTTGCCGGCTGGCTGGTGAGTTCGCACGCCGCCTTGATCCTTCTCGCATACGGGGCATTCGGCATGGCGGCGGTGTCGGCGATCATGTTCCTCACCCAGGATCACAACTTGAAACTCAAGAAACTCACCGCGGTCCTGTCTGTCATGCCCCCGATCCAACGGCTCGAGCGGGTCGCCTCGGGCTTGGTGCTGGCGGGATTCGTGATGCTCACACTCGGCCTCCTCGCCGGTTGGCGACTACCGAGACCCGAATCGGTTTCATATTTTGCCGATGTGAAGGTGAAATGGTCGGGCCTTCTGTGGCTCGCCTATCTCTCGCTGATCATTGGCCGATGGAAATTCGATTTGGCAGGCCGCCATTTCGCCTATGCGGTCGCCGGGGTGTTCGCTTTTCTTCTGCTCACGTTCTGGGGCACCAACCTCCTCTCGTCACTTCACAACCCATGATCGTCACGCTGGGCTTGAGCCACCACTCCTCGCCGGTCGAGTTGCGCGAGCGCTTCGCGTTCCCGGAATCCCGCATTCCCGAGGCCTTGGACAAGCTTCGTGGACGAGGCAATATCGAGGAGGCGGTGATCCTTTCGACCTGCAACCGCGTCGAAATTTATGCCGTCGCAGCCGATTGTGACGCCACGCGCGGGTTCTCGACGGTGCGCGAATTCCTCTCCGAGTTCCATGGACACAATGAGCCGCTCGGGGCGGAGTTTTACGCCCTCACCGAGCCCGACAGCCTGCGACACCTCTTCCGCGTGGCAGCAGGCCTCGACTCGATGGTGATGGGCGAGACGGAAATCCTTGGCCAGTTGAAGCAATCCTACCAACTCGCCTTGCAAAACGGCCACACGGGAAACCGCCTCAACCGTGCGTTCCAAAAGGCATTCCAGACCGCCAAGCAAATCCGCACCGAGACAAAAATCCAACGCGGCTGTGTCAGTGTCGCCTCGGCGGCCGTGGGTCTGGCCGAACACATTTTCAACTCCCTCGCCGAGCAGGAAGTGCTCGTCGTCGGAGCCGGGGACACGAGCGAGAAAACCGCGCGCGCCCTCCTCTCGCGCGGCGCGCGCGGCGTGGTTGTCGCCAACCGCACCGGCGAACGCTCCGAGGCTTTGGCCGAATCCCTCGGCGGACGGGCGATTCCCTTTGAAAACTGGGAACGCGAACTCGAGCATCTGGACATTGTGATCAGCAGCACTTCCTCGCCCGGATATGTCCTCGAGCGTCGCCAGCTCGAGCCCATCCTCAAGCGCCGCCACGGGCGCGCCCTCCTGCTCGTTGACATCGCCGTGCCGAGGGATATCGATCCCTCGATCAACCTCCTCGACAGCGTGTATCTCTACAATGTGGATGACCTGCAGGGCATCGCCGATGACTCGCTCCGCCAGCGCAGGGAGGAATTGGATCGTTGTGAGGCGATCATTGCGGAGCGCCTTAAGGCGATGGCGCTCTCAAGCGCCGCCCCCGATTCCTCTCCATTCTATCAAAACGCGCCGACGCGCGCTTGAGCCTCAGTTTTTCGTGAGGAATTCGCGCGACATCGCCTCGAGCGTATCGATCCAGAGCGGGTGTTCATTGAGGCAGGGAATCTGCTCCAAATCCTGTCCCCCCGCTTCGACGAAGGTCTCCTTTCCGCGAATGCGGATTTCCTCAAGGGTCTCGAGGCAGTCGGAGACAAAGGCCGGACACATGACGAGGATGCGTTGCACGCCTTCCTTCGCAAGCCGTTCAAACTCGAAATCCGTGTAGGGTTTCAGCCACGGGTCGCGGCCGAGACGGGATTGGAACGAAACCGACCACTTGCCATCGGGAATTCCGGTGGCCTTCACGCATTCCTCCGCTGTGCGGATGCACTGGTGCTTGTAGCAAACCTGGTGCGCCTCCGCGCAGGGCGTGTGGCAACAGTCCGCCACCTTCAAGCAATGCGACTTCGTGGGATCGGACTTTTTGATGTGGCGCTCGGGTATCCCGTGGAAGCTGAACAAAAGGTGATCGTAGCCGCCGGCAAGGTGCTCCTGCATGCTGGCCGCCAGCGCGGCGATATAGTCCGGTCGCTCATAGTAGGGCGGCTGGACCACGATCCTCATGCCCGGAGCATGCTTCGAAGCAATCTCCTGAACCCGCACCACGGCGGTCTCATAGCTCGACATCGCGTAGTGCGGGAAAAGCGGGATCAGCAAAACCTCGGTCGCACCTTTGGCTTTCAAATTTTTGATCGCCGACTCGATCGAGGGGTTCTGATAGCGCATAGCTAGCTCGACGGGGACTTCGACGCGCTTCTGCAAATGCTCTGCGGCGTTTCGGCTGGAGACGATGAGCGGGGCACCTTCAGGCGTCCAAACCGTCGAGTAGGCGTGACCCGATTCCTTGGGGCGGTTGATCAGGATGATCCCCACGATCAAGCGTCGCAGAATCCACGGCACATCGATCACCCGGCCATCCATCAGAAATTCGTTGAGGTAGCGGCGAACATCCGGAACCTCCGGGGAATCCGGGGAGCCCAAATTAACCAGCAGGATTGCCTTGCTCATAAGGCGGCGAGGTTGTTCGGCGCGGAGATTTTTTTCAAACCTTTCCGCGCGGGCGGCACATCAGGAATGTGCGGAAGCGCGCTCGCGGTTCAACCAGACTTTGGCAACACCCTTCATGCGCGTGAGGATGTAGTAAACGGTCTGGCTCCGCTGGCGGACGAGGTCGGCGCCGACGATTTTCGGCACGAAGTCGGCGGGAACCTCCATCACCTCCTCCGGCGTGCATCCAGCGAGGCCCTTGCAGAGGATCGAGGTCATCGCCTTCGTGAGAGTCTGCACCTGCGGGCCGAGGGTGATGCGGAATTCGCAGGCACGCACGGTCGAGATTTTCAGAAAAACCCCGACCGTGTCGGTGCATTCCTCATCCTTCCGGATGTCCTCCAGATCGAATGTCTCGCCGTCACGGGGCGCATTCTTTGCCGCCGCGCCAGCGTAAGAAATCAACGCCTCGCGCTTTTCGGCCGGCGGGAGGTTTTCGAACAGCGAAACGATTTGCTCGAGCTTTTGGGGATAACTCATTGCTCAACCCCGCTCGATCGGCGCACCCACCCGGTTTCCCCACTCGGTCCAGGAACCGTCGTAGTTGCGGACATTTTCGTAGCCGAGCAGGTAGGTAAGGACGAACCAGGTGTGGCTGGAGCGCTCGCCGATCCGGCAATAGGCGATGACGCTCTGCCCTCGCATGAGACCCGCCTCTTGTTCGTAAATCTCACGGAGTTCCGCAGCGGATTTAAAAGTGCCGTCCTCTTTGACCGCCATTTTCCAGGGAACGCTGGCCGCACCTGGCACATGGCCTCCGCGCAGCACGCCCTCCTGCGGATACTCGGGCATGTGGGTGGTTTCGCCACGGTACTCGCCGGGCGAACGCACATCGATCAACGCCTGGCCAGCTCGGCTGTGAGCGAGGGTTTGGTCGAAGAATGCGCGGATTTCGGCGTCGCGCCGCTCCAGAGCCGGCGTGTAGCGCCCTTTCACAAAATGGGGAACGGCACGGGTGAGGTGGCGGTTTTCGGCAACCCACTTGTCGCGTCCACCATCCATGATTTTCACCTTCTCGTGCCCGAAAAGCCGGAAGGTCCAGAGCGCGTAACACGCCCACCAGTTCGACTTGTCACCATAAAAAACCACCGTCGTTTCGTTCGAGATGCCGTGGCGCTCGCAGAGTTCGGCGAACAGTTTCGTCGAGACATAGTCACGAATCGTCTGGTCCTGGAGGTCGGCGCGCCAATCGATGTGCACAGCCCCCTGGATGTGCCCGGTGTCGTAGAGGAGATAGTCCTCGTTGCTTTCCACGAGGCGCACCCCGGGGTCGGACAAATGCTCGGAAACCCACTGGGTGGTGACGAGAGCCTCGGGGCGGGCGTAATTTTTATCGATCATAGCGTAGCATTAACGGCAAATGCGCCCCCTCGCGCAAGTGGCAATGGACCCCAGCTAAACCGCAACGCCCTCGATCTCGGCGATGCGGGCCTCGAGACGAGCGATCGTTTCCCATGCCGCCTGGAGTTGTTCCTCGAGCTGGATGACACGCGCGGATAAAAACGAGGCGTCCATCACCTGATAAAAAGGGGCCTCCGCCAAGGCCATGGTCTCGCCGGTGCAACAATTCAAAATCGTTGTCGAGGTATCGATCTCGCCGAGATTCAAAAATTCGAGAACCGCGCCCGAACTCGTGGGGCCGTAAAGCGGATTGCCGGGCACCTCGATGATCCAATCCATTTCCAATTCCTCGATCATCGGCGCTTTCGTCCATGTCTTGCCGTCGTTCGAGATCGAATCCTGCGGGTTGATCTGGGCGGCGGCGGCCCACTCGAGGAGCTTCTCGAATGCGACCGGCCCGTGGACATTTCCGGAATCGTGTTTTTTCAACAGCCAAACGGGCGACTGGTCGGAGGGCATATAACGCGACGATGATTCCTTCAGTTCCGCCGCAATTGCAAGGGTGATATTCGGGTCAAATTCGGATGCGACCGTCTTTCGACAACAGCACCGCAACCCACTGCGTGGAAGGGAAGTTTCCCAAAATAATGACCAGGATCACTGTAATCGGAACACAGAGAAACATCCCCACGATCCCCCAGAGCATTCCCCACAAGAGCAGGGACATGACCACCACCAACGGACTGAGGTTCAACGTGATCCCCATGAGGTTCGGTTCGATGAAATTGCCAAGCGATTGCTGAATGGCGGTGATTCCAATGAGCAAAATCAGGACAGGCTTCCAACTCTCGAATTGCACCAACCCCAGGAGTCCGGGCAGCGCGGTCGCGACAATCGACCCGATGGTGGGAATAAAATTCAGGATGAAAACAAGGAGGGCCCAGAACTCGGCGAAATCCAAGCCGACAAACCGCATCACGCCGTAGCTCAAAAGAGCGGTCACGAGGCTTACGAGGGTCTTGACGCCAAAGTAGGTTTGGATGTCGGAATCGACCCGTCGGATGATGGCCTGGATTCGCCGACGGCGTTCCGGCGCGGGAAAGAGCGCTTCGATCTTGGAGGCGATGAATCGCGTTTCCAACAAAAGAAAGACGGCGAAGACAAGCACCAGCATGGTGTTCTTCAGAAGACCGGCAAGATTCGTCGCAATCAGGGTGATCACTCCCGTGATATCGACATTCCGGAGAAATTCGCGCAGGGCCGGCGGTTGCTCGACACCAAAAGCGGTGAAAAAATCCGACTGAATCCGGGCCAGGCGGTGTTGATATCGCGGGACGATTTCCGCCACCTGCATCGCATTGTCTGCGATGATCGATATGAGCAAATAGCTCAGGCCAATCACACCCGCGAATGAGAGAATCAGTGTGAGAGGCGATGGCAGTCCAACTCCACGAATTCGGATCTTGTCGAATCCGTGCTGGAGAACCTTGATCAGATAAACGGCAATCAAGGCGATCACCAGGGGAACAAAAAGATCCTTGCCCGCACGGATGATGACGAGCGTGATGCCGATGACAACAAGCCAACCCGCCGCCTCGGCTCCGCGGGGGCGGGAATTGATTACTTCAAGGGAGTGCGAATCGCTCATGTGGGGCGATGATTTCAAAAAAATCGCGCTGGTTGAATCATGAATTAGGGCGTTGCGCCGGCTTGAAATCGACCTGCTGCTTGAGCATGTCCACGCGATCGACAGCGACCTCAATGATATCGCCCACTTGATAGACCCTCTTCGTTCGGCGCCCGACGATGCGACAGCGTGGGGCATCGTGGACGAAAAAATCTCCCTCGAGCGTCGAAATGTGGACGAGGCCGGTTAGCAAAAACTCGGGGAGTTCCACGAAGAGGCCGAAATTCCGGGCATCCATGATCACCGCGCGGAACGCCTGGCGTTTCTCGGAAGTGGCTTGGATTTGGAAAAACTCGAGCTTCTTGAGCCGAACCGATTCCTTCTCGGCATCGGCCGCCGTACGCTCGGTGGTCGAGATATGCTCCGCGATGGAGTTGAGCGAGGCCGAATCCGGGCCGGTTTTCGAGAGGCCCAGCCGCCGCTCGAGGGAGCGGTGGACAATGAGGTCGCTGTAGCGCCGGATGGGACTTGTGAAGTGCGTGTAGTCGCTTTTCGAGAGGCCGTAGTGACCGAGAGGCTCTGGAAAATATCGCGCGCGCTTGAGGCTCTTGAGCAGGGCGATTTTCACAGCGGAGCCGAAGGGTTTGCCTTTCACGGCAAGGAGGAGTTTTTGGATTTCCTCGCGCCGGGTGAGGTCGCCGACATGGATACCCTGGGAGGCTGCGAATTCGCGGAACTCGAGAAGCTTTTCCGGATCGGGGTTTTCGTGGATGCGATAAACGGTCGGCTGTTTTTGATGCTTGAGCTCGCGGGCCACGAGTTCGTTCGCCAACAGCATGAACTCCTCAATGAGTTGGTGCGAAATGTCGTTCTCCACCCGCTCGAGACGGATCGGCTTGCCGAGCTCATCGAGGCGCACCTTCACCTCGGGGAATTCCAGATCGAGCGAACCGGCTGCGAAGCGCTTGCGGCGCAGGAGCGAGGCCAGATCCCAAGCCGTATGCAGCTTCCGGGCCAATTCGCTTCCCCCGCGAGGGCCTTCCAAAAGCGCGAACGCCTCCTTGTAGGTGAGCCTTTCCGCGCTGCGGATGACGGTTTTTGCAAATCGCGCGGACAGAATTTTACCCGCCTTCGAGATTTCGGCGAAAACCGAGAAGGCCAACCGCTCGACTTGGGGTTTGAGACTGCAGATGCCGTTGCTCAGTGCCTCGGGAAGCATGGGAATCACACGGTCGGCGAGATATACGCTGTTGCCCCGCGAGATCGCCTCGCGGTCGAGGGCGGACTTCGGCTTCACATAGTGCGAGACATCGGCGATGTGGATCCCCACGCGCCATCCCGCAGGCGAGGTTTCCACATTGATCGCGTCATCGAAGTCCTTTGCATCATCGGGATCGATCGTGAAAATGAAATGTTCACGCAAATCCTCCCGCCGGGCCGCTTCGTGGGGATCGACCTCCGGCGCCACACGCTCGGCCTCCCGCTTCACATCGTCGGGAAATTCGGTCGGAAGCCGGTGCTTTCGGATGATCGAGAGCATGTCCACGCCCGGCTTGTTGGCAGGCCCCAGAACCTCGATGAGATGCCCCTCGGGGTTCACATGTTGGTTTTCCCAAGAGTCGATTTTCGCCACCACCTTGTCGCCCACTTTGGCATCCAACGGCGGCTTGGGTGGCAGGACATAGAGATTGCTGGTGAAGCGGGGATCGTCGGCCACGACATAGAAAAACTTCGCCGACCTCTGAAGAGTGCCGACAATCGTGTCGTTCGCACGAGTGAGGATTCGGATCACGCGCCCCTCCCGCTTGGCAGCCTCGTCGCGGGTCCAACGCCCCTCCTGGGCAGGAATCATCCGCGCCACCACACGGTCGCCATGCATGGCGGTGATCGTATTCTCGGGCCGAATATACAAATCCGCGCCGCCGGCTTTTTCATTCAAGACATGCGCCGCGCCGTTCATGTGAAACTGGATCACTCCCGTGAAAAGATCGGCCTCTTTCGGAATGATGTAGCGGTCCTTGCGAATGCGGGCGATTTCGCCGGAGAGTTCCAAATCCTTCAGAAGACCGAGCAGGCGCCCTTTCCAAGCAGGCGGCAAATCCAGCTCCCCCGCGATACCGTTCGCATCCAGTGGACGCCTCGCGATCGCCCGCATCACCGAGGATTTCAGCTTTTGGGAAGGTTCGCTTTTTTCACGACGGACATGGATTTTCTTTGGCCGCAAATCGGGCTTGTGATCGTGCCGACGGGGTTTGCGGGCCTTTTTTGCGGGGGGCTTGGCGTCGGCCGACTTTGGATGCGGGGAGATGGCCGCGCGCCGTTTTTTGTGTTTTCCCATGCCCCATCCATCGGGCCGGGCTGTGACGCTGGCAAGCCCGGCCTTTTTACATCGACGCGGAACACGGGCAGACACCACAATCAACGCCATGAAAGCCGTCCGTATCGTTGAGCAGCTCGCCATCTTCATCGCCAACCGCCCCGGAACCCTGGTTGAAGTCTGCGACGCGCTGGCCGATGACAAGGTTAACATTTACGGCCTCACTGTCTCCGACACGGTGGATCATGCTGTGGTTCGCATGGTCGTGAGCGACACCCGCCGCGCGATCGCGCTCTTGGAATCCCACGGCACGCTGGTTGTGGAGAGCGAGGTTTTGATGGTGGAAAACGACAACCGCCCCGGCAGCCTCTCTCGCATCGCCAAGACCCTTGCCACCGCGAAAATCAATATCGAGTATGCCTACCTCGCCTCGATGCCCGCCGCCCGGCGCGGCCTGCTCATCCTGCGGGTGTGCGATGTGAAAAAAGCCTTCAAAGTCCTCTCCGCCCTCACGGCGGATTTTTAACCGCAGAGCGCGCGGAATTCCGCTTCGTTGAGAATCGGAACGCCCAACTCCTGGGCCTTATCCAGCTTGCTTCCAGCCTCCTCGCCAGCGAGCAAGTGCGTGGTTTTTTTGCTAACGCTTCCGGTGACCTTGCCGCCGAGTCGCCTGATCATTTCGCTGGCCTCCTCGCGTGAAATCGACAGCGTGCCGGTGAGAACCCAGATCGTTCCTGCGAGCCGGTTATCCGAGGGAGAGGCCTGAGCATCAGCCTCGCCAAAGTGCAAACCGGCGGCGCGCAGCGATTCAATCAACTCGATGTTTGCGGGATTCAAAAACCAACAGTGGATCGCCTCGGCCATGACATCGCCGATGCTGTGAATTCCCAG
This sequence comes from Terrimicrobiaceae bacterium, assembly GCA_049429585.1. Taxonomy (GTDB): domain Bacteria; phylum Verrucomicrobiota; class Verrucomicrobiia; order Chthoniobacterales; family Terrimicrobiaceae; genus UBA967. The sequence continues at coordinate 10,615 of JBMTBF010000023.1, forward strand.
AAGCATTTCGACCGATGCGGAGCGAAGGGCGTCGAGCGTTCCAAAATGCGCAGCAAGATCCCGTGCGGAGGTGACACCCACATGCGGGATGCCGAGGCCGTTGAGCAGTCGCCAAAGCGAACGGCTCCGACTCTCCTCAATCGCCGAGAGAAGGTTCGCCGCACTTTTCTCACCCATCCGATCAAGCTCCAGCAACCGCTCTTTTTGAAGCGCGTAGATATCTGCTAGATTTTTTAAAAGCCCGGCCTCCACGAGTTGATTCACCAAAGCCTCGCCAAGCCCCTCGATGTCCATCGCCTGCTTCGAGGCAAAATACTCGATCCGCCGACGGATTTGCGCGCCGCAAGAGGGGTTCGAGCATTTCCAAGCGACGCCCTCCTTGTAAATCCGGCCATGGCAGGCAGGGCAATTCGCCGGCATTTGGAAGATTCGTTCGCTTCCGTCACGAAGGTCCTTCTTCACCTCCACAATTGCCGGGATGACCTCTCCGGCTTTTTCAACCAGAACCGTGTCCCCGATGCGGATGTCCTTGCCTCCTCGTTGTGCAGCGTGGCGCGGGCAACCGTGCTTCCCGAGACGAAAATCGGCGCCAACTCGGCGACAGGCGTGAGGGTGCCGGTTCGACCGACCTGCACTGTGATATCAAGAAGTTTGGTTTCGGCGCGCTCGGGCTCGTATTTATAAGCAATCGCCCAGCGGGGAGCTTTTGCCGTAGAGCCGAACTCCCGGCGCAACGCCATGCTGTCGAGCTTCACCACCGCGCCATCGGTTTCATAGGCGAAGCTGAGTCGAACGCGCCCCAATTCCTCGACCGCCGCAATGACCGAATCTTCGTCATGCGCCTCCAGAATTTTTTCGGAGATTGGCAGACCCCATTTTTCGAGGCACCGAAACATCTCGCGGCTCGTTGCTGGTTGCTCTCCCTCCCAGATTCCCGTGCCGTAAAAAACAGCAGCGAGCTTCCGCGACGCAGTGATCGCCGGATCGAGTTGCTTGATCGAACCGGCGGCGGCATTGCGGGGGTTCGCAAAAGCCGCCAAGCCCTCCTCGTCACGAGAGGCATTGAGTTCGGCGAAGACGGATTTTGGCAGGTAGACCTCTCCTCGGATTTCCACCCTCGCCGGAGCAACTCCCCGAAGCCGGTGTGGGATATTGGAAATCGTCAGGATGTTTTGGGTCACATCGTCGCCAGTTACTCCATCCCCGCGCGTGGAGGCACGAACAAGGCGGCCGTTTTCATAGAGAAGCGAAATCGCCACGCCGTCCACCTTAGGTTCAATCGTGAAATGGACGGCCCGCCCCTCGGCGAGCTTGCGGATGCGGACGACGAACTCACGCAATTCTTCGGGCGAGTAGGTGTTGTCTAAGCTCTGCATTGGCACGAGGTGCTTGGCCGGGGCGAATTCCTCGAGCGGCTTGCCGCCGACGCGCCGGGTTGGGGAATCCTCAGTAGCGAACTCGGGGTGTTGGTCTTCGAGGTCTTGGAGTTCGCGCAAGAGGGCGTCGAATTCCTGGTCGGAAATCTCCGGCGCGGCGTGCTGGTAATAAAGCTCGGTGTGACGCTCGAGCTCCGCTCGGAGGCGATCGATTCGCTCGCGGACTCCGGATTTATCGAGCTGGTTCAGGAAATCAGACTGCGCCATGCGAGTTTTCGGGTGACATCGCGGATGCGGCGGCAAAGAACCTCGGAGATCGAGTGAAGGAGTATTACTCCATCCACCGGGAATTCGCGAATGAATGCCTCAAACGCCCCTCGGCTCATCACCCAGTATTGGGAGCGTTTCGTCGCCACGACCGAACAAACCGGGCTGGCTTGATCGATCAAATCGACCTCCCCCATCCACTCCCCGGAATGGATTTTTCCGAGAACAATCGTTTTCCCTTCATCCAACCGGCGGGCTTCGAGTTCGCCGTCCATGATGTAATACAGACTCCCATGTTGCTTGCCCTGTTCGATCAAAGTCTCGCCGGGTTCACAGAACTGAAAATCCCCGTGCATCGTGAGCCGCATCCGGGCCTCTGGGGGCAACGGATCTATGAGGGGCGAACGGGGAAGTTGTTCGGAAGCGGCGCTCATTTTTTTAGATTATGCGGAGGTGCGCAAAGGCCGCCAATTCAAATTCCATCCACTTCGACCGCGCGCCGGAGCCAGCCTAAAACAACCACGCCGCAAGCCGCGCCGGAAATATCTGCCGCCCAATCGTAGGGATCCATCCCCATTCGTCCCGGCACGAATTGCTGGTTGTATTCATCGAGTGCACCGGCAAGCGCCAGAACAAGGACCGTCAAAACCAGCAACCAAGCACCGCGTAGGCCGAACGATCTCGTTAATGCCCCCGCCAACGCACTGGCTCCGCCGGCGTAGAAGACGAAATGAATCACCTTGTCTTGATGCGGCAAAAGGGTCGGCATGTCCTTCGGCGATTCGGAACTCGAGAAGAAAAAGAGAATCCCCAGCCAAATGACGAAAAGCGTCCAAAGCAGCGGGCCACACCGCAGGATGCGGGCGAGCGTGGAGCGGAGAAATTCCATGCGCCGAGGTTAGCATTTGCATCGGCATGGCCAAGCCCGCATGGATGCGCTTAGGTTTTTCCCATGGCAAAAATCAAACCCGGAATTGAGGAACGAAAGGCCCATGCGGAATTCGAATCCGCCGCGAGCCATTGGTTGGAGGAGTCCTGCGAGCTGTTTCCCGAATATGCAAGCAAGCTGGGCTTCCGAAAATACGACCCCCTGCTTGGCGCAAACACTCCCTCAGTCCACGCCCGCCACATCGCTTTGCTCGAACAAACCCTCGCGCGCATCGAGGCAACTCCCGAAGCGCTTTTCACCGGAGACGCCTGGCTCGACCGGCGAGGGATGCTGGCGCATTTGCGGATGGAACTCCTCTTCGAGCGCGACCTGCACCGCTGGCGCACCAATCCGCAAGCCCACACCGGCGCGGCGA
>JBMTBF010000024.1:0-13495 GCA_049429585.1 Terrimicrobiaceae bacterium
CGTTCGGCTGCCAAACCGCCATCGCCGTGGCCAGCATGGCGACCGAGATGATCAAAGGCAAAACCCCGCAGGAGGCGCTCTCGATGTCCGGCGGGGAACTCTCCGCTCCTCTGGGCCCGCTGCCTCCTATGAAAATCCACTGCGCCCAACTCGTGGAAGGCGCTCTTAAAAACGCCCTCACTGGAGAAGCTGCCCCCGCGCCGGGCGCCTCGGCGCCGACCCTCGCCGACAGTCTCCAACCAAAGGGTGCGGTGAAAATCACCTTTCGCTGAGAGTTAGAAGCTATAAACGGCTGGGGGGCTGAGTATAAACCATGCGCATCATCCGATATCTCGATTCCAAGGGCGTCATTCATTTCGGCTCTCTGAAACCCGACGGAAGCGCCACCCTTTGCGCCGGTGACCTTTTTTCCGGTCTCCGCGACACTTCTGAGCCCGCAGATGTGGCGAAACTCCTCGCGCCCCTTGCTCCTGCCCAAATCCTCTGCATCGGACTCAACTACCGCCAGCACGCCGCCGAAACCAAGATGCCGATTCCTGAGCGCCCGATTCTGTTTTTCAAAGGCGTTCACACGGTCCAAAACCCCGGCGATCCCATCGAAATCCCCGTCGCTGCTGCGAGCCAAAAGGTCGACTACGAGTGCGAACTTGCCGTCGTCATCGGCAAGCCCTGCCGCAATGTGAAAGCCTCCGAGGCCCTCGACTATGTGATTGGCTACACCTGTGCCAACGATGTCAGCGCCCGTGATTGGCAGATCGAATGGGGTGGCGGGCAGTGGTGTCGCGGCAAAACTTTTGATACCTTCTCCCCGCTTGGCCCCTGCCTCGTGACTACCGATGAAATCCCTGATCCCCAAGTCCTCGGCATCCGCACCATCCTCAACGGAGAAATCCGGCAGAATTGCCATACCGGCGACATGATCTTCACCGTCGCCGAGCTCATCGAATTCCTCAGTGCGAGCAATACCCTTCCGCCCGGCACCGTCATCCTTACCGGAACGCCACATGGTGTCGGCATGGCCGCGAAGCCTCCTGTATGGCTCCAGCCGGGCGACTCGGTCACGATCGAGATCGATCGCATCGGCTCTCTGACGAACCCAGTAGCCCTCGAAAAAGTCTAACCCAAACTGGATTGGCTGACCTTTCCTGCAAAAAAAATCGCTCGCGATATGAAAGAAGGATGCCGCTTGCCGAGGCCCTTTTACGCCAGCCTCGGGATGTCGGGGAATCGATCAAAATGTGCGTCGCGGGAATACAGCATCAGTGAATGCTCGACGGCTAGGGCTGCTATCCAAATGTCGTTTGTAGGGATCGGGGTTCCGGCTTTTTTCAGCCGGGCATAAAGCGTGGCATAATGGTGGGTGGTGGTGTCACTGCTATGGGCGACCCTCACGCCGGGTTGTTGGAGGAGTTCGCCGAGAATGCGAACCTGTGTGTCGCCTCGTTTCATCGACTGCCCGCCCACGCGGATCTCCGCCAAGACGATAAATGGCACTACCAACAAGGATGCCTGCTCAAAGGCATCGACGACCTCTGGCTCTCCGGCGCAAAAGTCGATGAAGCGGTTCGAATCGATCAGGATTCTCACTTCCAGTCTTCGGGGTTTGTTTGATCCTGTTCCGCAAGCGCGGTGCGCCACGCCTTGGTGGAGGCCTTTGGTGTGCTCGCGATCATCTGGCGCAGCGTCCGGTATCGGACGGGCCGCCGCTCGGTGCCGAGGCCGCGCTCCAGCGCACGCAGTGTGGCTTGGTTCAGGCTCACACCCTCCGTGGCGGCACATTCCCGCAACAGGCCATCGACCTCCTCCGGAACATCCCGCACCGTGTATTGAACTGTAGTCTTCTTGCTCATGCCTGCACTGAAGCATATGCGTGCAGGCAGATCAATGCATTTGTGAAGACCGCGATCAATTGCCCCGGGTGGTTGCCGAAAAAAAATCCGCCGATAAAATCGTCCGCCATCTGCACAGCATATGACTCCCGACCCGCCATTACCGGTTTCCACCGCATCCAATCCCAAAAAAAACGCTGCTGGTGCGGGGATGGCGCTTTTGGCGCTGGGGGTTGTTTTTGGCGATATCGGGACGAGTCCGCTCTACGCCTTCCAGACTGCGGTGGCATTGTCGGGAGCGTCTGGGGCCACAGGTGTGGCATCGCTGATTCTGTGGACGCTCTTTCTGGTGGTAGCGGTGAAATATGTGCTGCTGGTGATGCGGGCGGATTACAATGGCGAGGGTGGAATTTTCGCTCTGATGGCGCTGGCCTTTGGGGGCAAACCATCCCGGGCGGTGGACCGGGGGGCGCTGGCTCTGCTCATGATTTTCGGGGCGGCGCTGCTATTTGGCGACGGGGCGATCACGCCGGCGGTTTCGGTGCTGAGCGCGGCGGAGGGGTTGGCGACCGTGAACGCCAACTGGGGGCGGTATTCGCTTCCGCTGACTGTGGCGATTTTGGCGGCGCTGTTTTTTTCACAGAGGTTCGGAGCCGCGAGGCTGGGCGGATTGTTCGGGCCGGTAATGCTCGTTTGGTTCGCGGTTTTGGCAGCCCTCGGGGCGAGGCAGGTTTTTTTGGAGCCCGGGGTTCTGGAGGCTTTCAATCCTCTTCATGCGGTGGAGTTGCTTGAGAGCGGTGGTTGGGGAGCATGGGCGATGGTCGGTGCGGTGGTGCTCGCGGTGACGGGAGCCGAGGCGCTGTATGCCGACCTGGGACATTTCGGTCGTTGGCCCATTGTGCGGGCGTGGAAGTGGGTGGTCTTTCCCTCGTTGGTGTTGAATTACCTCGGCCAGGCGGCGTTGGTGCGGCGGTTGCCCGAAGCGGCGGCGGACACGAATTTGTTTTTTCTTCTTCTGCCCGATCCGCATTGGCGCGGGGCGCTTGTCGTTTTGGCCACGCTTGCAACGGTGATCGCCTCGCAGGCCTTGATCAGCGGGGTGTTCTCCCTTGCGAGTCAGGCGATGGATTTGGGCTATCTGCCGAGATTGTATGTGAAACACACGGACGCCGAATCGCGCGGACAAGTCTACATCCCGGTGGTGAACGCCGTGCTCGCCGCCGTCTGTGTTTTGCTGGTGCTGGGTTTTCGAACGAGTGACGCCCTGGCCGGAGCCTATGGAATCGCGGTGACGGGTGCGATGGCATCGACCTCCGTGGCGTTCGTGTATGTGATGGTGCGGCGTCGCGGGTTGGCGCCATGGAAGGGAGGATTTCTTCTGGCGGGGCTGTTGTGTCTCGATTTACCGCTCTTCGGAGCTTGCCTGACGAAACTCCCCGATGGCGGCATTGTGCCGCTGCTGATCGCCGCCGGGGTGGGGGTGGTAATGATGACATGGCGTAAGGGACGGGACTTGGTGCGTAGGTCGTTGGACCAGCGCGGGGCTTCGTTGGACCAGCTCATAAAAGTTGCATCTGATTCGGCTACGCAGCGGATTCCCGGTTTGCAGGTTTTTGTTTTGAGGCAATCGGATCCCGACTATGCGGCGGCGCGGGTGTTGGAGCAGTTCCGCCGGATTCATGTGCTGCCCGAGAAGATAGCCATCCTTTTGTTGAACTCCGCTTGGGGAAAACCCTTTGCCGAGGCCGATAATATCATAGTGCGGCAGATGGAGGGAGGTTTGTGTGTGATCGCAGCGGATCATGGCTACATGCGTGAACCGGATGTGCCGTTGATCTTGCGGCGAGCGATCGCAAAAAGCGGGCTTCCACTCGAGGAGGGGCAGGCTTTTTATATTTTGGCGCAGGAATTGATTCTGACCAGCCCCAGGCGTTTGATGAGGCGTTGGGAGAGGATGCTCTTCGGATTCCTTGCGCGGAATACGCTTCCCGGTCCGGACTACCTCTCGATTCCGACGGAAAGGTTGATTGTTTACAACTGGATGCTCCGGCTCAAAGGCTGATCCCGAGTTGGGAATCGCGCTTGTGGGAGGCGTGGGGTGGGGTAGGTTGCGCAACGAATGGGCAAACGCGTTTTGATTTTGTCGGCCTCGGTCGGCTCCGGGCATGTGAAAGCCGCCGACGCCTTGGCTCGCGTGATGCGTTCGAGACCCGATGTGGATGAGGTCTTTTGCGACGATTCGCTCGATCACACGAATGTCCTACACAAGCAGTTCTACTCGACCCTCTACAAAAAACTTTCCGCCATGTTGCCCGAATTTTTGGGATGGTGGTATGAGACGAGCGACGACCCGTGGGTGGCCGACAAGAGTCGCCTCGCCATCGACCTGCCGCAGGCGCTGCCCTTGATGAACCTCGTGCGGGATTTCCGTCCCGATGTGATCCTCTGCACGCATTTCATGCCAGCCGGTGTGATTTCGTGGCTTATAGCGAATGGAAAGCTCGATGCGCGCCTCGGCATTGTGATCACGGATTTCCACTTCCACGCTTTTTGGATCACTCGGGCCTTCCATTGGTATTTCGTGGCGCAGGAGGACGACAAAATCCACATGGAGGCTCTCGGCTTGCCGCCGGACCGGATCAAGATCACGGGGATTCCTGTGGAGCCCGAGTTCGCCGAGCCGGTGGATGTGGATGCGGTTCTGAGCCGACATGGACTGCAGCCGGGGCGGCCGACTTTTTTGGTGGTGGGCGGGGCGTTGGGACTGAGTCCCGCCACAGCTGTGGTGCGTCAACTTTTGAACCTCGATCGGGATTTCCAGGCGGTAATCGTTTGCGGCCGAAACGAGGAAATGCAGGACGACATCGTGCAACTCGTCAAATCCCGCCCGGGCGATTTCCGCGTTTTGGGATACACTAAGGAAATTCCCGACCTGATGGCCGCCTCGACCATGATCCTCAGCAAGCCCGGCGGCATGACCACCGCCGAGTCTTTGGCGCGCGGCCTACCCATGATGATCCTCGACCCGATCGGCGGGCAGGAGGAGCGGAATGCCGATGTGCTGCTGGAGGCCGGCGCGGCGGTTAAGTGCTCCGAGGTCACACTCGTCGCCCATAAGCTCCGCCGCATTCTCGACGATCCCGCGCGCTTGGCCCGCATGCGGGAGGCGGCGCGTGCTCTGGGGCGGCCGAATGCTGCCGCAGAAATCGCCCGCATCACGCTTGAAGAACCGGACAAGAGGCCGGTCATCATTTCCAAGCTGCGCGAAAAGGCCCTACGCAAGCGCATCGCCGAGGGTTCGTAAAAATGGATATCGAGCGCCCGAATCCATTTCTCATCGGCGTTGCCACCTCCGGCTACCAAAGCGAGGGCGGCTACAATGGACCTGGCGAACCCAAAAACAACTGGGGCATGAGCGAGGCTTTGGGTCATGTCCAAAAAACAGGAATCGCTGTGGATTTTTGGAATCGATACCGCGGGGACTTCCAGCTCGCGCGGGGAATCGGATTGAATGCCTTCCGGCTCGGCCTCGAGTGGGCCCGCATCCAGCCCTCAACCTCCACCGCACGGGGAGCTGCGCCTGAGTTCGACAATGATGCGGTTGACGCCTACGCGCTTCGCATCGCTGCTTGCCGCGAGGAGGGCCTCGAGCCTGTCGTCACACTCCAGCATTTCACCCATCCCGCCTGGTTGGGGATCGATGCGTGGCTGATGGATGAAACGACGGACCTTTTCGAGATTTTCGTCCGCCACACGCTCACGCGGCTCAACGACCGCTTGGTCGACGTTCATGCCCAACCGCCGGTGCGTTGGTATGTCACGATCAACGAGCCGAACATGCTCGTTCTGAACACCTATCTAAACCGCTGTTTTCCCGGCGGTCCGGATGCGGGGATCGCCATCGGCCTCCGGGCCTACAACCGCCTTCTTGCCGCGCATGTCCGAGCCTACAACGCAATTCATGACCTTTACGAATCGCGAGGCTGGGACCGCCCCATGGTTTCGATGAACACCTTTTGCAGCGATGTCTATTGGTCCGATGTGATGTTGCTCGACCTGCTGCGAGTGCGCCAAACGGGCGTCAAACCCTCCGAAATCGGAGGGTATTTCAAGGCGCGCGCCGAGGATTTGTCCCTCCACTTCGCGGTCGCCGCCCTTCGTCGCCGCACCGACTTGGCCGCACTTGGCGGTGCGGGGCTCCACGGTCTCGCAAATTTCCTCGCCTCCCGTGCCGCCACGGAGCAGGGGTGCGGGTATTTTTTGCGCGAGTTGGAACGAGCCAAGCGCGATTGCACGATGGATTATCTCGGCGTCGATTATTACGACCCTTTCCTCAGTCATGCCCTGCGGATGCCGGATTTTTCCGATCTCGAATTCAAAAGCCGGAGCATTTCCGCGCATTTGTTCGATGTGCTCACGAGCAAATGGTGGGATTGGCATTTCCTGCCGGAGGGAATGTCGGCGTTTTGTTCCTATTACGCCAAAGCCTTTCCCGGCCTCGGAATCCTGATCGCTGAAAATGGGATGTCGCAGAGGTGCAGTCGGGACAACGAGATCGCCGGTCCGCGCCCGGATCGCCTGACGCGCAGTGATTATCTCGAGGCCCACTTTCGAGAGGTGCGGCGGATGCTTGATCAAGGCGTGCCTCTCCTCGGCTACCTCCACTGGTCGCTCACCGACAACTACGAATGGGGCTCGTTCACACCGCGCTTCGGGATTTATCGGATCGACTTCCAGCGCGGACTGGAGCGTCTTGCCGTGGACCACCTCGGCGACAATCCCTCCCAAACCTTCGCCCGCCTTGTCCGGGAGTTCGAGCGGAGGTAGCGGTTTTTTTCAGGTTGTCATAGGAAGGGATTCGCGCAATGTTTCCGCCCCTGCCGCTCACGTGGCGGAACTGGCAGACGCGCACGGCTCAGGACCGTGTGGGGCAACCCTTGGAGGTTCGAATCCTCTCGTGAGCAATTCCTTCCGGAATTTAAACATCGTGGACGAAACCCTCGCACAGACAGACCCGGAGTTTGTAAAAAAGACCTTCGCCTCCATCGCGGGCCGCTATGACTTTGCGAACCACTTGCTCAGCGGCGGGATGGATTTTTTGTGGCGTTATAAATTGGCTCGACTCGTCGCGGGCCGCAGCCCTGTCGATGTTCTGGATCTCGCCACGGGAAGCGGGGACTTGGCGCTCGCGATCGCCAAGGCATGCCCTGCGGCCAAGGTGGTGGCGGCGGATTTTTGCCTGCCTATGCTTGAGATGGCGCGGCGCAAAAGCGTTCCGAATCTCGTTCAAGCCGATGGACTCTCGCTACCATTTGAGAACGAGTCGTTCGATGTGGTGACGGTCGCATTCGGCTTGCGGAATATGGCGGACTGGGGGGCGGGAATCCGTGAGGCTCACCGAGTCCTGCGAGGCGGAGGGGCTTTTTTTATCATGGATTTTTCGCTGCCCGAGTCGGAGTTCATTTTGAGTCTCTACCGATTTTACCTCCACCGGATTCTGCCCGGTATCGCTCAATGGGCTACCCGCCGCCGCGATGCCTACGAGTATTTGGGAAAAACGATCGAAACCTTCCCGAGCGGCCTTGTCATGAACGCCCTGCTGAAATCGTGTGGTTTCAAGTGCGAACCCCCGCGCAAGATGGCATTCGGAGCTGTCTCCATCTACTGCGGTCTGGTCGAATAAATCAGTCTCCGAAAAAAATTTCCACGGCCCGGGCCATTTGGACGATTTGGGAGCTGGGATCGACGCGCCGGGATTTATGGACCGCCTGGGCGATCGGCACATCGCAGGTCTCGTAGTTTTTGTAGCTGACCATCGAGCCGAATTTCCCTTCCGCGACCAATTGCACCGCCTTGACTCCAAAACTCGTTCCCAAAATCCGGTCGAGCATGGTCGGGGCGCCGCCGCGCTGGAGATGGCCGAGCACGCAGGTTCGGACCTCCTTGCCGGTTCGCTCGCCGATTTCGCGTCCCACGATTTCACCAATTCCTCCGAGGCGGTTTTCGCCGCTGGCGGTGTGGAGTCGCGACTGGCGTCCGCTTTGTGGAGCAGCTCCTTCGGCGACGACAATCATCGTGCACTTGGCGCCCTCCCGATCTCGTCGTGCGATTTCCTCGCAAATCTTGTCGTAGCTGAAAGGAATCTCGGGGATCAAAATGATATCCGCGCCCCCCGCGAGGCCGCCGTGGAGAGCGATCCATCCGACATGTCGCCCCATGACCTCGAGTACCATTACGCGCTTGTGGCTCGTGGCGGTGGTATGCAGCCGGTCGAGCGCGCTTGCCACGCATTCGACAGCGGAGTCGAAGCCGAAGGTCATCGCGGTGGCTTCGAGATCGTTGTCGATGGTTTTGGGAACTCCCACCACGGGGAGGCCGGCTTTGTGAAGTTGCAGGGCAGTGTTCAACGAACCATCGCCGCCGACGACGATCAGCCCGTGAAGTCCAAGGTTTTGGAAGGTCTGCCGTGTCTTGCCGAGGATTTCGGCGGGGATGAAAGAAGGCTGGCGAAAGCCTCCACGTTTCACGAATTGACCTCGATTCACTGTGCCAATGAGGGTGCCTCCGAGATGCATGATCCCGGCCGTGGTTTTGCGGTCGAGAACGGTGAATTCGTCAGGTAAAAGCAAGCCCTCGAAGCCGTCATGGAATCCGATCAACTCCCATCCGAGCTTTTCCGAGGCGCGGCTGGCGGCGCGGAGGACGGCGTTGAGACCGGGGCAATCCCCTCCACTCGTGAGAATCCCGATGCGTTTGCGGTCCATCGGATCGGATGTCAAAGCGTCGATCCCTTTTTGGTCGGACGGCCTTCGGCGGCCCAGGCGTCGTAATGGGCCCAACCGAGCTGGAGAAGTTGCAAGCCGTCGCGGAAGCGGTCTATCGATCCCAAGAGAACCACACTGATGCGGCGGGGGGTGACCATCACCGTGTCGCCTTCGCGGTGGGACTCGGGAGGGCGTTCCGCAGAGATAATCAGGCAGTCGCCGGCACGCCGGGTGCGACCGGTTTTAACCCCGTCGATATCGTTTCGGCCCAGGAGTTCGTTGGTGTTTTTGATCTCGATGGGATTGTCGAGCCCGTTGCGGAAGACATGGATCACGCGGGATGGTTGCGCGACATAGAATTTGAAGGCGGCGTCGTTGTAGGCGTGGCGGGTAAGGCGGGCCAAATCCTCGGCGGTGGAATAGGGGAGGGCATGGCCTTTCGGCATGTTGTCCATGCCGGAGGGATTGAGAAACAGGGTGCGCTTCATGAAGAGCGAGCGCGCCAAGGCATTCATCTGCGCCACGAAATTTCCAATCGGGTCGAGACCCTCGGAATTGGGAATGCGAGATCCAACATGATCGGCGAGGGCGTTGGCGGCGACATTGTCCGAGGCCAGCAGGGCGCAATACATCAGATCGCGGAGGCTTGCGGAGTCGCCGGGTTGGAGACCGACCGTGCTGCTGGCACCGTTGGTGAACGCGGCGTTCGAGAGCGGAACCGAAGCGGAGAGGTCGACTTGGTGCAGATTGGCCCAATCGAGGACGACCATGCAGGTGGCGATTTTCGTGAGGCTGGCCACCTGGAGTTTTTCCTTAGGTTTTTCGGAGTCGAGGATTTGGCCGGTTTGATTGTCGAAGACGATGTAGCTCTCCTGAGCCAAGACTGGATAGAGCATGAAGGCCCCCAGCAGGATTGCCGACAAGGTTCGGAGCGAAAGATTTTCGCGAATTTTCATTGCCGCGCACGATACCGGCGCAGTCGTTGAGTTCAATCCTATTCAGGCTCCCGGGCTGCTGCCGGCGGGTTTGCAGCGGAAAAAAGTTCGTTATCCCACGCTTCAAAGTGATACTCCTAACGGATGCGAATTCTTTCCGGCATCCAGCCGTCCGGCACGCCGCACCTTGGCAATTACTTCGGGATGATGAAGCCCGCCATCGAGCTTCAGGAACGGGGCGAAGCGTATTACTTCATCGCCGATTTCCACGCGCTCACCACCGTTCAAAACGCCGCTGCGCTCCGGGCGAATGTCCGCGAACTCGCCCTGGATTTTCTCGCCTGCGGACTCGATCCAGCTCGGTCCGTGTTTTTCCGCCAGTCCGATGTGCCACAAGTCGCCGAGTTGGCATGGATTCTGAGCACGGTGACGCCAATGGGCCTCCTCGAGCGCTGCCATTCATTCAAAGACAAAACCTCGCGTGGGATTGCCGCATCGCATGGGCTCTTCGCCTATCCCGTGCTAATGGCTGCCGATATTTTGATCTACGACAGCGACATCGTTCCGGTTGGGCGCGACCAAAAACAGCACCTTGAGGTCACCCGCGATATCGCGATCAAGATGAATGAGACCTTTGGCGAGGTTTTCAAACTCCCCGAGCCGGCGATCCAGGAATCCACCGCCGTCGTGCCCGGCTTGGACGGCGCAAAGATGAGCAAGAGCTATCACAACACGATCGATCTTTTTGCTCCAGAGGCCGCACTCCGCAAAAAAATCATGGGCATCAAAACCGATTCCACTCCCGTGGAGGCCCCTAAGCCCGTGGAAGGGTCGGTGATTCTGGCCCTCCACAAACTCGTCGCATCCGAGGCCGACCACCGCGCGATGGAAAATGATTTTCTTAACGGAGGAGTCGGTTACGGCGATCTCAAGAAACGGCTCTTCGCGGCCGTCTGGGAATACTTCACACCGTTCCGCGCTCGCCGCGCCGAGTTGGAAGCCGACCCCGGCCATGTCGAAAAAATCCTGGCCGATGGAGCGGAGAAGGCCGCCGCCGTCGCGGATGGCGTCATGCGCCGTGTTCGCGGGGCGGTGGGAATCGGCCCCGGCATCGACAACGCCACCGTCCGCAAATAGGTTCCCCGCGTGTTTCAAGGAAATCGCCGTTTTGAAATCACCGCCGTCAAGGCGCTGATCGCCATCAATGTGCTCGTTTTTGTCTTGATGGGCGTCTCGCCGTCGCTGGCGGATTTCATGGATGGCATCTTTGCGTTGAGCAGCCGTGGCCTGGCCAAGGGGATGATTTGGCAGTTTGTAACCTACCAATTCATTCATGCCGGATTTTTCCACCTTCTGGTGAACATGCTCGGCCTCTGGTTCGCTGGAAACATCCTTGAGCGGATTTTTGGAGCACGGCGGTTTGTGATTTTCTACCTGCTATGCGGTATCGCTGGCGGGTTGCTTCAAATCGCATTCAGCCCCGGGCCGGCGATGGTCGTGGGAGCTTCCGGAGCGGTTTGCGGGTTGGTTGCCGCGTTTTCTACAATGTTCCCTCAAATGCCTGTGACCGCGTTGATCTTTTTCGTGATCCCGGTTCGGATGCGGGCCATGTGGCTGGGAATCATTGTCGCCTGTGTTTCCTTGTTTCTGATGATCACCGGCTGGTTCGGCGATATCGGCAATGCGGCGCACCTCGGTGGGGCGATCGCAGGGTTCGGACTGGTCAAATTCAACCGCCGTCGCGAGCGGTTTTATTAAGAATCAGCGCGACCAACTCGGTTCCGAGACTTTCCCGAGGCCGGTTATGATGGGCGTGCGGCGTCCCTTCACTGAGTCGAGGAGCACAAGCGAGGAACCCTCGCTGTAGATGATGTGGCGGGAATTCGGGCCAAACGCAGGATCCTGCCCTTGAGCGAGGATACGGGTCATGCCGGTGCCGAGATCGACCAAGGCAATATTGAAGCCGCCTTGGCGGGCCGTGAAGGCCACCTTCGAGCCGTCCGGCGACCAGCTTGGTTCCGTGCAGTAACCATAGCCGGTGGAGACCAGTCGGCCGGAACCTCCAGAAGCACTGATACGAAAAAGTTGTGGACCGCCGCGATCGTCGGAGGAGTAGATGATTTCCGTGCCACTGGGTGACCAGGTCGGGGAGGACTCGACTCCCCGCGTGCGGGTCAGTCGGGTGGCTCCGCCGCCGTTTGCGGTGGCGATGTAAAGCTCGGGATTGCCGTCGCGGCTCAATGTGCACGCGATGCGTCCGCCCTCGGGCGAAAAACTCGCTCCGGAGTTTGTGCCCGGGAATTTCAAGATCCGGCTACGCGCTCCACTGGCGAGGTCGATCATGTAGATGTCCGCATACCCGCTCTGGTAGCCGGTATAGGCAAGCCTGCGCCCATCAGGCGAGATGGCAGGAGCCACGCTGATCGCTCCATCGCGAGTGACTTGGACGGCATTCGCCCCGTCGTAGTCGGCGATGTAGATTTCCTTTGCGCCGGAACGGTTGCTCACGAAGGCGATTTTCGAGGTGGCGATGCCCTTGGTGCCAGTGAGTGTCTCCACGATGTCATCGGAAAACTGGTGGGAGCATTGGCGGATGTTTCCCGTATAGGTTTTTTGAAGAACAACGCTTCCGCGGTTGTCAGTGACGCTTCCTTGAAGGGACCCGCCCGCCGCCGTTCCGCTCACGCTGTAGATTGAGCGTTCGGGCAGTCCGATGCTGAAAACCCCGGAGAGGTCGAGGTCGTTGCCCACAATCTTCGCAGCCATGGCGCCGTCCGCTCCGGCGAAAGGTTTCAAAGCGATATTGATGGCGTCGCTTTTCTTAACAGTAATCGTGGCTTCCTGCGCGATGGCTGGCGTGGAGGCGAGCAGGGCGAGAATCAGGCTGGCGGCGAGGTTGCGAAGGGTTGGAATCATGGCGGTTTTTTGCAAAGGGTGGTTGGTTTGACAAGTCAGGAGCGGAACCTCCGCCCGAGCGGAAAGCTCCCGAGGTTTTGGAGTGAGCGGGATTGGCGGTTTGCGAGTTCCAGCGCGCGCCGAACTTTCGGAGTCGAGGGAGAGCCCTCGATCTCGATGTAGAAAACATAGGTCTGCGGCTGTCCTGGCACAGGCCGCGAGACGATGCGGGTGAGGCTGACTTTTTGCCTCGCGAATGGGCCCAGGAAGGCGTGCAGGCTCCCGCAGGTGTTCTTCAAGGCGGCGACAAACGCCGTGCGGTCCGCAACGGCTTCACTCGGAGGTTGCCGTGCGATCGTAAAGAAATTCGTGACATTCACTTCGCTTCCGCGCCCAGGCGTCGCGAGCACATCGAGGCCGTAGATTTTGGCGGCGCCGGGCGAGGCGAGGGCGGCGGAGGTTTTCGAGGCGGCAGCCTTCTCGGCCGCGTTCGTGGTGCTGGTCACCGGCACCAACCGCGCACCCGGGTGGTGTTTTTTCAACCACTCGCTGTGATGCTTGATTTGCGTGAAGTGCGAATAAACCGTCTTCGGAGCCGTTCCCTTGTGGCCGAGCAGGGCGATGCGAATGTCGAGTGAGAGTTCCTGAGTGATGAAAATCGAACCGGCATGGCGGATCAAAAGATCGATCGTGTCGTGCACCGTGCCGCCCGAGGAATTTTCAACGGGCACCAAACCCAGAGGCGCCGCGCCGGAAAGAACGCACTCGAAAACTCCGTCGATCGCCGGGCAGGGGACCAGATCGGCTTTCGCGCCAAAACGCGCCCGGGCGAGGATTCCCGAGAATGTCCCCTCCGGTCCGAGATAGGCCACACGATTCATATGGCGGCATCCAATCACAAAAGCCCGCCCCCGCGCAAACCCCGCTGTTTTTTCAGAAAATCCGGCCGCGACGAAAAACATCATTGCAACCGGGGATGCAGTTGCTAATGTCCGCACCCTTTTCCAATGCCAAAACCCATAGCACGAAGCAAAACACGCAAGTCCGTGGCCAAGCGTTTCAAGGTCACCGC
>JBMTBF010000025.1:0-13177 GCA_049429585.1 Terrimicrobiaceae bacterium
GCACCACCGCATCCCGTCCTTTCCGCCCCAGGATCGCTCCGCCCACGAACACTGCAGGATGAGCGGGAATGGACATGGAGTTTTTTGTAGTTGCGTTTGGCGTGAATCCGCAGGGTGTTCCGTGCCATGCCGAGTTCGTCGGCGATTTCCTTCATGAGGTGGCCTTTGGCCAGGAGGGAGAGGATTCCGCCGCCGGCCTCGTTGAGGAGGGATTGGATATAGGCAGCGAGGCGGGCATGTCGTTGCGGAGCGGTGAGGAATCGGTGAGTTCTCCCCAGGAGTGTTCATCCATGTCGAAGGCATGGCCGCAGGAGGAGAGGGCTGGAAGGGAGGTGGCGATCATCGTTGGAATAATGGGATGGCGCCTGGAATTTGAGAATGGATATTCTGGTAAAAGACATGTATTTTATGGGAAATGAATCTCCCTGCCATTTCCCGTTGGAGAACGCTGCTTTGCCGGTTGCCGAGATTTTCCGGTGGGCCCGGCGAGGTGACACTGGCAGCAACGAATGCCGCGTCTTCTGGAACCGGAAGGTCCGGGATGCGGGTATTCGGTCAGTGGGCCTTGGTTTACAGCGTCTCGGGGCGCTGCCTTTACGAGGATGAGCGTGGAACCCGGCAGGAACTGGAGCCGGGAAGCTGGATTCTGGTTTTTCCGGAGATGGCGCAAAGCTACGGGCCGCCTCCCGGCGAGCGCTGGAACGAAATTTATGTCTGCTTTCGCGGGCCGGTTTTCGAGGCTTGGAGAACGGCGGGGAGCTTCGATCCCTCGCAACCGACCGGGCGGTGGTTGCCGCCGGCGCAAGGGCTGCCGTTGTTTCGAAAATTTTTCCGCGAGATTCAGAAAAAGGGGTGCTCGTCGCTGAAGGCGGCTTGTCTCTGGCAGGAGTTGCTGGCGGAGATCGTTGGCGTGCCGCAGGAGCCGGGTGCGAAACGCGAGGAATGGCTGGAGCAGGCGCTGGACTTGCTCGAGCACGCGGACCTCTCCGACGGGGCGAACTCCCTCCGGAAAGCGGCGCAGTCTTGCGGCATGGGCTACGAGTCCTTTCGCAAAAAATTCGAGGGCGCCATGGGCATGCCTCCGGGACATTATGTGCTGACCCGCCGGGTCGAGCGCGCGAGGAAGTTGCTATCTCTCCAATCCCTTACCAATATGGAAATTGCCAGTATGCTCGGATTCTACGACGAGTATCATTTCTCCAGAACCTTCACGAAATTCACCGGCAGCTCGCCCCGGGAGTTCCGTAAAGAGGCGAGGAAGCCGTGAGGACCGAACCCCCTTCCCAGATTATCCATGTTTTTTACCAAAACTTACATTGTGGGGAGGCCGGTCTTCGACAATGCTGTGACACTCTAATCTGATGACATTCCTCATTCGTTTATTCTTGAGCGTGGCATTTGTCGGCACTGCGGTGGGGCTTGTGGTTTTGCCGTTTCTGGGCGAGCCGGGCATGGCAAATCCGAAGACCGCCGGTGTTCTGGGGCTGTGGATCAATTTCATCGGGGCACTTCACCCGGTGTTTTTGCACCTGCCGATCGGCGCGCTTCTCCTTCTTGTCACCATGGAGGGGCTGGGGATTGTGACCCGGGGGAAGGTTCGGATCGATGCGACTTGGGCGCTTTTGTTTGCCTTTGGCACGGCGCTGCTCGCGCTGGTCACCGGCTACAGTCTGTATCTGACGGGGAACTACACGGGGGAATTGATTCAGATGCACAAGCGGGATGCGTTTTTGTTTTGCGGGGTTCTTTTGCTGACCACGGCGTGGAGCCTTTGGGCGACGATGGCTGGGAAAAACTCCCCGTTTATCCGAGGCGGATATTTTGCGGGGTTGGGCTTGAGTGTGCTCTTGATGACAAAGGCCGGTCACTACGGCGGCGAGATCACCCACGGCGACCCGCTGGACCTGCTCCCGGCGAAAGTCCTCGCCGAACGCCAAGCCGCCGCCGAGGCGCTGGCGAAGGATCCGGTGCTTTTCACCCAGATCGTCCAGCCCATCCTTTCGGTGAATTGCGTTTACTGCCATGGCGCCGACAAGCAGGAGGGGGCGCTCCGCATGGACAGCATGGCCGCCTTGCTGAAGGGCGGCGAGAAGGGGCCGGCCTTGGTCGCGGGCGATCCGGAGAAAAGCGCGATGCTCCAGCGCGTGCATCTGCCGATGAACGACAAGCTCCACATGCCGCCCTCGGACAAGCCCCAACTCTCGCCGGACGACATCACTTTCCTGAAATGGTGGATCGCCCAAGGTGCCCCGGAAACGGCCCGCGTCAGTGAGCTTCCTAAAACCCCGGAGGTCGATGCCGCCTTGGCAAACCTCGTCTCGCCCGAGCAGCGCAAGGCCATCGAGGAGGAGAAAAAACGCCTCGCCCGCGAAGAGGCGGAGCGCGTCCGCGCCAACAAGACGAAACTCGAACCCATGATCCTGGAGTTCGAGACCCATTTCCCCGGGGCGTTGAAATATGTCAAAGCCGGCACCGACCGCCTCCGGTTCATGGTCTACAGCCACGCCGGGACTTTCGGTGCGGAGGGCTTGGCAAAACTCCAGCCATTCGGGGAGTCTTTGGCGGAGGCCGACCTGACCCTTGCCACGATGGACTCGGCGGCGCTCTCCGGTCTCGCGGGCCTGAAAGCCCTGCGGAGCCTGAATGTGAGCCAGACGGCCGCCGATGACGCCTTTGTGGCATCCATTTCCGGTTTGCCGTCGTTGGAAATCTTGAACCTCTTTGGCACCAAGGTCACCCCGGCCTGCGCCGACTCGCTTGCAAAGATGAAATCCCTGCGCACCGTTTATGTCGCCGGCACGGGCATCGACGCCGCAGGAGCGGTCGCCCTCGAGCAGAAATTGACCACCGCCATCGGCCACCCGGTGCGCGTCATCGGCGCGCCAGTCACGATCTCCAGCGCTCCACCGCAAACCCAAGCCAAATGAAAATCCTGAAGTCCTCCACACTCTTGATTCTGATCGCGGCCGCCGCGAGTTCGTCGTCCGCCGCCGAACGCGAGGTTTTGTTCAACCGCGACATCCGTCCGATTTTGAACACCTCCTGCACCGGCTGCCACGGCGGGGTGAAAAAAAGCGCCGGCGTGTCGTTCATCTACCGCGACGAAGCGCTGGGGGTTTCCGCGAACGGCAAAAAAATCATCATCCCCGGCGATCCCGATAATTCCGAGGTCGTGAAGCGCATCACCTCGACGGACTCGCGCCACATCATGCCGCCCGCGCACGGCGACCACGCCCGCGACCCGCTCAAGCCGCAGGAAATCGAGTTGATCAAGGAGTGGATCCGCCAAGGCGCGAAGTATGAGGAGCACTGGGCCTACATCCCCCCGAAAAAAGAACCGGTGGAAACCCAGCGCAAGGATTGGGGCCGCAAGCCCATGGACGCCTATGTGCTCGCGAACCTCGAGAAGAACAAACTCGCCCCCTCCCCCGAGGCTCCCAAGGAGCAGTGGCTCCGCCGCGCCTCGCTCGACATCACCGGCCTCCCGCCCACCAAGGAGGAACTGCAGGCTTTCCTCGCCGACCCATCGCCTGACGCCTACGAAAAAACCGCCGACCGCCTGCTCGCCTCGCCGCGCTTCGGCGAACGCTGGGCCTCGATGTGGATGGACCTCGCCCGCTACTCCGACAGCTACGGGCTGGAAAAAGACCCGCACCGCGAGAGTTGGCCCTACCGCGATTGGCTGATCTCCGCCTTCAACCGCGACATGCCCTACACCGAGTTCGTGCGAGACCAACTCGCCGGTGACCTCGCGGACAAGCCCACCACCGACCAACTCAAGGCCACGCTTTTCCAGCGCCTCACGAAGACCAACACCGAAGGCGGCACGGATGACGAGCAGTTCCGCGTCGAGGCGGTGATCGACCGCATCAGCACGAATTGGAACAGCCTGCAGGGGATCACGATGGGCTGCGTGCAGTGCCACTCGCACCCTTACGAGCCCATCCCGCACGAGGACTATTTCGCCTTCATGGACTATTTCAACAGCAGCGAGGATTGCGACCTCGATGACGATTTTCCCAAGCACCTCCTCGCCGAAAACCCCGCCGAGCAGCAAAAAGCCACCGATGCCCAGCTGGAGGTTGTTTCGCTCCAGAATCAACGCAACCGCCGAGGCTCCGAGTGGATCAATAAAAACCAAAATTGGATCCTCCCCGAAGTCAGCGACCTCAAGATCAACTCTGGCACGGTGGATCAAAAGGACGGGGTCATTTTCACCGGAGGCACCCAAGGTGCTCACAGCACCTACAGCATGGCCCTCCGCACACCACACAGCGAGGGCCCGATCACCGCGCTCAAGTTCACCATCCTGCCCGACTCGGACGACCTCGCGAAAGCCCCGTTCCGCGGTTCGGTGCTGTCGAACATCGTCCTCCACAAACTTTCACCGGATGGCACCCGCACCCCGGTGCCTCTGGCTTTTGTCTATGGCGATGGCCTGGCAGGTCCAAATCTTCCGGAACGCAGCCTGGACAAATCGGCGGCCGGGTTTGGGGGATATCCCAAGCTCTTCCGGAAAATGGAAGCCGTCATCGTGCTCAAAGACCCGCTCGTTCTCGCCGAAGGGGAGAAAGTCGCCGTCGACCTCATTTCGAACCAACCCACAAGCGGTGCGCAGTCCACCCCGTTGCGGAAATTCCAGATGCACCTCATCTCGAACCCCGGTTGGCAACGCCTCCTCGTCGATCCCGAGCATGTGGCCCTCACCAAACGCATCAACGAGCTGAACCAATACCTCGCCGGCGTGAAGGGCACCCGATTCCCCGTCATGCAAGACCGCCCAGCGGAAAGCACCCGCGAAACCCGCTTCTGGATTGGCGGTAATGCCATGAACAAAGGGAAAGTCATCGGACCAGGCGTTCCAAAAATCCTCAACCCCTACAACGCGCCCGCCAGCAACCGCCGCGAAATGGCCGAGTGGATGACCCATCCGCAAAACAGCCTGTTCTCCCGCGTGTTCGTAAACCGTGTTTTCTTCGAACTCTTCGGCAATGGGATTGTCCAAACCCTCGGTGACTTCGGCACCACCGGATTGAAACCGACCAACCAACCTCTGCTCGACTATTTGGCCGTGGCCTTCCGCGATGATTTTGCGTGGAAACCCAAGGCCCTAATTAAAGAAATGGTCCTCTCCGCCACCTACCGCCAAGACCACAAGGCCTCGCCGGAACTCGCCAAGCAGGATCCCAAAAACCTCCTGCTCGCCCGCGGTCCCCGCACACGCCTTTCGGCCGAGATGGTCCGCGACCAAGCGCTCGCCGTCTCCGGCCTGCTCGCCAACCGCGATGGCGGCCCCTCGGTCATGCCGCCGCAGCCTCCTGGGGTCGGGGCTTATGGGGGCTTCAAATGGACCGCCGCCGAGGGCCCCGACAGGTTCCGCCGCGCCCTCTACACCTACTGGAAGCGCACCTCGCCCTATCCGAGCATGCTGACCTTCGACGCCCCGATGCGCGACGCGTGCACCACCCAACGCATCGCCACGAACACGCCGCTCCAGCCGCTCGTCACGCTCAACGACCCGGCCTATCTGGAAATGGCCCGGAGCCTTGCGCAGAAAATGGAGAAGGCCCCCGGCGCCGGCCCACGCGAAAAAATCGCCGAAGGCTACCTCCTTGCCACCCAGCGCCAACCCTCCGACCAAGCGTTGGATGTTTTGAATCAGCTCCGCGAAGACCTCGTTGCGGAATACTCGGCGACGGGTCCCAAGCCCTTGGCCGAAACCCCCGACCAGGCGGCTATGATCAATGTCGCCAGCGTCCTGCTCAATCTCGACACAGCCATCACCAAATAAACCCAACACCAAAAGCTATGAATGTCATCGAACAACTCCGCCACGACAACGGGCTGCTCAACACCCGCCGGCAGTTTTTGAAATCCTGCATCGCCGGTCTTGGCACCGCGTGGGTTTCCAGCCTCAAGATGGATGTCTTGGCGGGCGAGTTGGCCTCCATCGGCCACGCGGGAAACATGTCGCAGCTCGACAAGCACCTCGCCCACATCGCCCCGCGGGCCAAGCGCGTGATCTTTCTCCACATGGCCGGAGCCCCCAGCCAGCTCGAACTCTTCGATTACAAGCCCGACCTCGCCAAGCTCGATGGCTCGGATTGCCCGCGGGAATTCCTGGAAGGCCAAAACTTCGCCTTTATCCAAGGCGTCCCGAAAATGCTCGGCACGCAATATCCCTTCCACCAAGCCGGCGACCACAAACAGTGGATCAGTGACCGTCTGCCCTACACCGAGAAGGTGATCGATGACCTCTGCATTATCCGGTCGATGTATACCGACCAGTTCAACCACGCCCCGGCTCAGCTCCTCATGCACACCGGGCAGACGATCCTTGGAAATCCCTCCATGGGATCGTGGGTCACCTACGGCCTCGGCTCCGATAACCAAAACCTCCCCGGCTTCATCGTGCTCGCCTCGGGCGGAACACTCGATGCCGGAAAAGCCGCTTGGGGAAGCGGGTTCCTGCCCTCCGTTTACCAAGGCGTGCAGTGCCGCTCCGAGGGCGATCCCGTCCTTTACCTTGGCTCCCCCGAGGGCATTCCCCGCGCTGTGCGTCGCAAGGCGATGGATGCCATCACCAAGATCAACGAGGAAACCCATCAGGAAATGCAGGACCCCGAGACGATCGCCCGCGTGCAGCAATACGAGACCGCCTTCCGCATGCAGATCCATGCGAGCGACGCCTTCGACATCCGCAAGGAGCCCGATTACATTCACGCGCTCTACGGATCCCGCCCCGGCGGCTCCAGTTTCGCGAACAACTGCCTGCTCGCCCGCCGCCTCGCCGAGCGCGGCACCCGCTTCATCCAGCTTTTCGACTGGGGCTGGGATTCCCACGGCGCCAACGAAAGCGAAGCTCTCAACCGCGGCTTCACCAACAAATGCCGTCAGGTCGACCAAGCCACCTACGGCCTCATCACCGACCTCAAACAACGCGGCATGCTCGATGAGACGCTCGTCGTCTGGGGTGGCGAATTCGGCCGCACCCCGATGCGTGAGAACCGTGGCGGCACCGAGATGAAATTCATCGGCCGCGACCACAACCCCGGCGCGTTCACGATCTGGATGGCCGGGGCGGGCATCAAGCCCGGCAGCTTTGGCGAAACCGACCCCATCGGCTACCGCGCCATCAAGGACAAGGTCAGCGTGCACGACCTCCAGGCCACCATCCTCCACTCCCTGGGCCTGAACCACAAACACCTCACCTACCCCTTCCAAGGCCTCAACCAAACCCTCACCCCGGTGACCAAACCCTCCCGCGTCATCACCGAGCTCTTCGCCTAATTCCGATAGTAAATAGGGGTCAGTGTGCATTTTATTTCATTCTGATCTCTGCAAGCTTCTGCCCTTTCTTATGACAGCGCAGTTGCTACTTTGCCTCTGGATTCAAATAATGCCATTTTGAAAGAAAATGCACACTGACCCCATACACACTTCAAACTGGATTGTTTGACTAGACCTGAGAAATATTGACGATCTCCAAAATTGAAACCATCGAAACGCTAAAACCTCCTGTTTTTTCCGCCCTGATATCACCTCACGTCCCATTTTTATGAAACATCTCCTTCTCTGCTCCTCTTTTCTATTATCTCCGCTTCTCGCCACGACCGCGCTTGGAGAAGCCGCCCCCGACCTCTCAATGGTTCCACAACTCCATGAGAAAAAGGAAGAAAGGGATAAACGGATGCAGTGGTTTCGCGATGGCAAATACGGCATGTTCATCCACTGGGGGCCATGCACGATCGGCGCCAAGGAAATCGGATGGGGCCGCGAGGGAAATCGCCCGTGGGACATCAACAAGCACGGCCCGCGCACCAGCGATCCCGAATACGACAACTACTACAAGAGCTTCAATCCCGAGAAATTCGATGCCGACGCACTCGTCCAGTTGGCCCAAAAAAGCGGCATGAAATACATGGTCCTCGTGACGAAGCACCACGATGGCTTTTCGATGTTCGATACCAAGCAGTCGGACTACAGCATCATGCACACCCCCTACGGCCGCGATGTGGTGAAGGCCTTCGCCGACGCCTGTCACCGCCATGGGATGAAGATGGGCCTCTACTACTCGACCCGCGATTGGTATCACCCCGACTACCTCGTCGGGGACAATAAAAAATACGACGCGTGGTATCAGGAGCAGATCCGCGAACTCCTCACCAACTACGGCATGGTGGATGTGATCTGGTTCGACCATGTGGGTGGGCGCGACTGGAGCAAGTGGCGCTTCGATGATCTCTTTTCCATGATGTATCGCCTCCAGCCCCGCATGCTGGTGAACAACCGCGCCGCCAAGTTCTGCGGCCCGGTGACCAAGGAGGACAAGGGCCCTGCGACCAAGGAACTCGAGACCATGGCCAAGGGCGACTACTACACCCCGGAGGGCCGCATCGGTTCCATGGATATTCAAGAGGACTGGGAATCCTGCATCCACATCGGTCAAGGCTGGTCCTACCGCGGAGAAGAGGGATTTCAGACCCCCGAGGATTGCATCAAAATGCTGGTGAGCTGCACGACCGGCGGCGGCAACCTCCTGTTGAATGTCGGCCCCCGCGCGGACGGCACTCTCACCGAGGGAGAGACTCAGTCCGTGAAAGCCGTCGGTGCTTGGTTGGAAAAATACGGCGAGGCCATCTACGGCACCCGGGGAGGGCCTTATAAGAACGGCCGCTGGGGGGGCAGTTGCCACAAGGGGAACAAGGTCTTCCTGCATGTTTACCAATGGCCGGAAGGCGGACGCCTGGAGTTCGACCCCCTTCCCAGAAAAGTTCTCTCCGCCCGCACACTGGATGGTGCCGCGGTGGACATGAAGCAATCGGACGAGATGCTCTCCCTTGCCGTGGCCCCAGCCGCCCAAGTCAACCCGGTCACCGTGGTGGAACTGACCATCGACCACCCGATCGAGCCAGGAACCTTGTTCGGCCGTGCACGAGTCATCTCTGACAACATGTCCGAATACGGGCATGACCTTGGCAGACTGGCGACCCTGTCACTCAGTTCCAGAAGCGAGCACGACAACCCGAAGGACCATCAGAAGCTCTTCCGTGGCGAACGCCCGCAGAGTGGCTACGCCTTCCACACCAATGCGGAGGAGAACCCCGTCGCCATAATCGACCTCCAACGCATCAAAACCATCAACGCCATCCTCATCGAAAACCGGCCCGGTGACCGCCGCAGCGAGGGACTCATCCTCTCGATCTCCGAAGATGGCAAGAAGTGGGATCAAATCTGGCAGGCTCCGGAGTGGAAGGAAAAATGGCTCGTTCCTGTCGACCGCTTCCATGCCGGGATCAACATCCCGGGGCGCAATGCACGATTTATTCGAGTGGAAACAAAGGGCAACGCGCCTCGCCCCCTCATCCTGCAGCGCATGACGATCCTCGGCGACTAAGCCGAGGGTCGACTCATCAGATCCCGCATCAATCCCAAGAGCGCCTGCTCGCGGAATAACTCAGAGTTCCAGGATCGAGAGGTTGCGGAACTCGATGGGGCCGGAGAAATCCTGCAATCCGATGCGACCTTTTTGCGGATGGTCTTTGAGGGGATGGGCTAAAGGATTCGAGGTGCCATCGGGGTTGCGTCCGGCGGTTGACCAGGAACGCAGGTTGGCCTCGTTCACTTTCTGCCCGTCGATCACCACCAGGACTTCCTGACCTTGGACAAAAATCGATCCGCTGTGCCATTCGCCGGGTTTGATGGCGATCTGGGGCGAGGCTTTTTGGATGTTGTAGAGGGATCCTGTGACCTCCGCGCCAGTCTCGGTGGCGCCGGCTTGCGAGATTTCCACCTCGATCGCGTTGCGGAGGCTGTCCGTGGTATCGGTGCAACGGAGGAACACGCCACTGTTGGCGTTCTCTCCGGCACGGAATTCGAAGGTCAACGAGAAGTTCCCGTAGTCCTTCTTGGTCCAGAGTGTGGCACCGGTGCCATTGGCCTTGAGGATGCCATTGGCAATGCTCCAACTTCCGGCGGGGCATTCGGCATTCGAGAGGTCGTCAGTGAACAAGGGATTCCACTGGGGCACGGCGGGGCCGTCGGCTCCACGGTTGTCGGCCCAGACACCGGCAACAGACGAGGAAAACCCCGGAGGCGCCACGAAGCCGTGCTCGAGTTTTTCCAAAGGGGCATCCATCGCCGATCGGAAGAACTCCGCGCAACGCTGGAGGTCGTCCAAAAGATGATCGCTGTTATTCTCGTATTCCATGAGGACGACGCCGGTGAATCCCGCCTGGCGCAGGGCGGCCAGCATCCCGGCGGCATCGCTCACTCCTGTGCCCCAGGGTTGGTCTATGCCTTGTTTCGTCCATTCGTTCAGGTCCTTGAAATGCAAGGTGACGACGCGCGGGAGGGTGAGGCGGAGTTTTTCCAGCGGATTGAATCCCGAGCGGGCCCAGTGACCGGTATCGGCGCAAAGTCCGATTTCAGGACCATAGGGTTCGATGGTCTTGAGGAGTGCGACGGGATCGTAATAGCGCGACGGCACCGGGTGGTTGTGGATGGCGACCCTCACCCCCGATTCCTTGGCCATCCTGGCGATGGCGGGGAGCATGTCAGCCGGGGGTTCGGTCGAGATCCAGCGGATGCCGAGGGATTTTGCGAAGGCGAAGAGCTGTTTCCACTCGTCCTCGGTGGCTTTCATGATCACGCCGAAGCCCGAGATCGCGACCTTGTTCTCGGCGAGGATTTTTTTGAGTGCCTCGAGTTTTTCGGGTTCGAGATCGGGCGTGAGATTTCCTTCGATGCCACCGCCCAATTTCTGGCCGGGGTAGGCTTCGATCGTGTGGATGCCGAGTTCCGAGGCTTTGGCGATGGCTTCCGCGAGCGTGAGTTTGCGCAATGTCCAGGTTTGCAGGCCGAGTTCGGGTTTGGGTTCCGGCTTCGGTGGCGGTGGCTGGCAAGCGGCGAGCAGGAACAGGCACAGGCCAACCAGGGCATTGGAAATGGATGGTTTCTTCATGTCAGGGAGTTCTTAGAAAAGGCGGTAGGTTTTGTTGATGAGGCGGTCGGCATCCGGATCGCCGATGCAGATGCCAGTCACCGGGTCGTATTGGATTTGTCGGCCCATGCGGATCGCGAGGTTGCCGGCGAGGACGAATTCGGTGAGGGACGATGAGTAGTCCACAATGTCCGAACCGGGTTTCGGTCCACCCTTGCAGGCAGTGACCCACTCCATGCGGGCGTTGCCGCCCGGCACGCGGGGGATGGTTTTTTCGGGGCGGTTTCGGAAGTCTTTCATGGCGGAGTCGGGTAGGAGGCGTGGGGAGTCCGAATAGTCGCCGGTGGTCATGAGCATCCCCTTGTCGCCATAGTAGAGCACGCCCTGTTTCGGCATCGGTGCGTCTCCGAGTTCCTTGGGTTTCGGAGGAAGAACGCCGCCATCGAACCAAGACAGCGTCACTGGCGGCAGGTCGCCCCGTTGCGGAAAATCATAGCGGACAACCGACCAATTCGGCGCGCTGACTTGGGTGGCGCCTTCGGATTCCGCGGAGACTTGGAAGGTTCCCCGCAAGTCGAGGGTCCAAAACGCGGCATCCATGACATGGCATCCCATATCGCCAAGGGCTCCACAGCCGTAGTCCCACCACGAACGCCAGGCGAATGGCAGGTAGGCCTTGTTGTAGGGGCGCTCGGGAGCCACACCCTGCCAGAGGTTCCAACTCAGGGTCGCGGGAATCGCGTCCGGAGGCGTTGGCAGATTCAGTCCTTGCGGCCAGATCGGGCGGTTGGTCCAGAAGTGGACCTTGCGCACGGGGCCGATCACGCCGGCCTCGATCCATTCCTTGACCAAGCGGGTGGTCTCATTCGCATGGCCATGATTCCCCATTTGGGTGACGACCCCCGCCGTGCGGGCGGCCTCGCGCAGAAGTCGCGCCTCGCCGATCGTGTGCGTGAGCGGCTTTTCCACATAGATGTGCTTGCCGTATTCGAGCGCCATCATGGCGGCGGGGAAGTGGGTGTGGTCCGGCGTGGCGATGAGAACCGCATCGATCTGGTCACCCATCTCCCGGAGCATCCGGCGGTAGTCCTGGTAGCGGGCCGCGTTCGGCCACATGGCAAACGACTTCGCGGCGCGGGAATAATCGACATCGCACAGCGCGACGATGTCCTCGGAGGCCATGAGTTTGAGGTCCCACTGCGCCTGGCCGCCGGCTCCGATCGAGGCGATGCGGAGTTTTTTCGAGGGATCGATCAGGTTTTTGAAGCCGCTGGCAGCCGCTGTCTGGGCGGAAAGCGATTTGAAATCCATCCCGCCAAGAAGCGCGGCCGCGGCGGCAGTTTGGAGAAATTTGCGGCGGGTCATGCCATCGGACGCGAGTCTCGTCGGGAAAAGGTTGGGATCGGGATTTTTCATGGAATGGGAAATGGGAATTCGTGCCGAGGGTCAGGCTTATCCGAGGGGCTTGATTTTGATGTTCCGGAACCAGATCGGCGCCCCCCCGTGCTTGCCCTGCAAACCGATCGCCCCCTTGGTGGGATGCGAGCTGAGGGGCTTGTTCAACCAAGGTGGCATCTTCGAGCCATCGGGATTCTCGGTGCCCGATCTCCAGAGGGTCATATCGAACGAGGTGACCGGCTGGCCGTTCAGGATCACATCGATTTTCGGGCCGCGGCAGGTGATCTGGCAATGGTTCCACTCGCCGGTCGGCTTCACCGCGCTTTGGGATGGAGCCAGCCGGCCGAAGATCGCCCCACATTTCCACTTGGGATCTGACTTTGCCCACTTCGGGCCGGCGTCATCGAGCAATTGGATCTCCACGGAATTCGGCACCCACTGCGACTTGTCCGAGGCATAAACAATCACGCCGCTGTTCGCGTCCGGGCCCGTCTTGAATTCCAAATCGAGAACGAAATTCTCATAGTCATTCTTCGTCCAGATGACCTGATCCTCGCTCGCGGTGAGTTCCCCATTGGAAAAGGTCCAAACCCCCTCGGGAAATTGGGCATTGGAGAGATCCGCCGCAAAAAGATCCTCCCAATCGCCTGTCTGCCCGGCGCGGGATGACGGAGAAAACGCAGTCAGAACCGCCAGGGCGGCCGCGCAAGCTATCCGCCATTTCGTTCCGGAGAAAAAAACGGAGAGGCATCTGAAAGGGGCTGGGGATTGTTTTTTTCGGATCGGCGCGGGGGCTGCGTGGGTTGAAATGACCAGAGCGAGGCCAAGTCCAAGAGT